>CAZYSW010000993.1:0-1500 GCA_964650105.1 uncultured Nannocystaceae bacterium | reverse complement strand
GCTGCGCGAGGGCTGGGACAATCCCAACGTGTTTCAGATCTGCACGCTGAACGAGGCGCGCTCGACCTTGCGCAAGCGACAGGAGATCGGCCGGGGCGTCCGTCTGTGCGTGGACGTGCACGGCCGGCGGGTGCTGGACCCCGAGGTCAACGTCTTGCGGGTGATCGCCAACGCGAGCTACGAGGCGTGGGTGGCCGAGCTCCAAGCCGAGGACGACCCCGCCCTCGAGGCCCAGGCGCGGGCGCCCGTCCCCCGCAGGGCGGGGACGGGCCCGGGTCGACCGACGCGCCCGATCACCGTCCCCACGCCGAGGCAGGACATCGACGCCGAGGCACTGGTCGCCGCGACGGTTCGCCGAATCGATGCCGAGCTGGCGACGTGGACGGATCGGCCCGACCACGGGGGACCCCTGCCGGACCTGGTGGAGCTGTGCCGGACGCTGTTGCGACGCCACCACCCACGCCTGGTCCTGACGCGTCGCACGATCGTCCGCGTGCTGGAGCGCGTGCGGCCCCGGGCCGTGCTCGTCTCCCAGCCCGTGCGCCTGGCCCACCTCGTCGCCGACGCACTGGCCCGCGAGGTCCTGACCCGCGCACCGTCACAGCACGCGGGCGGGACGACGGACGAAGGCATCGATCGGCAGCAGTAGCAGACCCAGCAGGATCAGCCAGGGCCACAGTCGAACGACGTCGGTGGTCGCGCCGGTCACCGTCGCCGACTCCACCGACGTGGGCGCGTGCGTGCCTCCGGTGCGCGCGGCGAGGGCTTCGAGCGCCTGGAGGTCGGGCGTCCGATGCCGCCGCTCCGCCGACGGGGGCGGTGCGAAGGTGTGCTCGGCCAAGAGCTTGCCCGCGGGATCGAGCACCTCGAGGGTGTAGCTGCTCTCGGGCTGCGTGGGCATGGTGGCTTCCCAAAGACCGGGCTCGGGGGAGTGCAGCGTCACGTCGGTGGCCTTCCCCTCGTGTCGCACCCGGGCTCGCAATCCCAGCTCGTCCAAGGACAAACCGTTGCCGTCGCGGCGAGCGACCCGGATCCGGGCCTGCGTGCCCACGACGTCGACCTCGACCGCGGTGTCGTCACCGGCGCGCTCGCGCAGCGCGAAGCGGGCCGCCTGCGTCCACTGCTTGGTGTAGCCGTCCCAGCCCAGCCAGTTCTCGGCCCAGCGGGGACCGGCATCGCTGGCCCACGCGACCACCTGCCCCAGGCCATAGCGCCACGTCACCAGGATCGGATGCCCCCCCGGTCCGGTGAGCACCACCTCCGCCGTCGGACGGGGCTCGAGCTCCTGATAGCCGCGCAGCTCGGGGCCGCGGGGGTAGTCGATGCCCTCCACGATGGGGTGGGGCCGGGCGACCTCGGGACGAAAGGACGCCTCGTGCAGGCTGCTGTCGACGATGCGCTCGGTCTCCTCGACGAACAAAGAGCGCAGCTTGGTCGCATCGTCGGTGAGATAGAAGCGACCGCCCCCGGCGCGGGCGAGGTCCTTGAGGACGGGGGTGT
>CAZYSW010000992.1:0-1506 GCA_964650105.1 uncultured Nannocystaceae bacterium | reverse complement strand
CTGGGCTCCGGCGGCGCGATCGCCATATGGCCCGACCGGACCGAGACCGTGCGTTCGCCGACCGTGCCCATCCGCAGCAAGGTGGGCGCCGGCGACAGCATGGTCGCCGGAATGGTTCTCCACCTCGCGCGTGGGGGAAACCTGCGCGATGCGGTCAAGTTCGGGGTCGCGTGTGGAGCCGCCGCCGTGATGACGGCGGGCACCGAGCTGTGTCGCCGCGAGGACGCCGAGCGCCTCTACGCCTCGATGAACGCCATCGTTCCTGCGTAGCGCCGACGGCCGCGACGCGTGGATCAAAGACGGCCCCCGACGCAACGCGTCCGCGGGTGCACCGACGCCGACCTCCCTCGGGGCTCCACGGCTACCAGGAGACGATCGTCCAGATCGCGATCAAGCCGAGCGCCAACGTCAGCCACGCGACCCGCCGTACCCCTCGCCCCCACCGATCCGCGCGCAACGGCGAGATCCTCCTCGACGCCTCGACCTCCTCCCCCGACGAGGCGCGCGCCGAAATCGGCATCTCGGTGGACCCATACGTCACGACTCGCTTCCACTCTGCACCTTCCACCGCCCCCCGCCCCGCCCCCCCGGGGGGGGGCGCCGCCCCCCCCCCGGGGGGGGCGCCCCGCGCCCGCCCCCGACCGGGCCTGCCCCGAGGACGCTGCCGAATCTCGCTCGACGCCCGAGCACGTCCACTGGCCCACCCCCCTCGCGACCATGCCCAACCTCTCCGATACCATCGCTCGCGACGAGTGCACCCTGGCCACGGCTCACCCAGGACCCGAGACGAAGATCGTGCCTAGAAATTCCACAGTGAATCAGTGCGTCTCACGTGAGACGCACTGCGACGTAACTGTCGGAGAACACGACCCGTCCTGCCTCGAAGCACGCGCGTGGCATCGCAACCGACGAGGTGCGTGGGCCGGACTACCGCGATCCCCTCGTGCTCGATTTGATGACCGAGCTGCGATATGAGCGAGCCGTCGCAGCGCCCGATCCGATGGGCTCGATCGCGCGGGCCACCTGTCCGTTGATCGGGCCTCCGGCCTAGGCGGGCCGCAAGGACCTCCGCGGCGGCGGTATCCCGCGCCCGCTGGGCTGACATCTCTCCGACATCGCCGAGGCGTACCACCCGGTAGCGACTCTTCGCGTGCCGGTCGCGTACCCGCACGTGCCAGCAGGCGCGGCCACTCTTATAGATGATAACGTGGAGCCCACGCACGTGAGCCGGACCGGCAGGGTCGTCCCACCATGAGATCTGCTTGGCGCCCGGCTCACACCGCAGCTTGCGGACCGCAGCATCGGTGAGCTTGTGTCGTCTGCATTTCTTCTGCACCCGACACCCCTGTAGACCGACAGCAGTAGCCGTTGCGCTTCGGGTATCGCTCGATCACGATCGACGGCACGCTCGACCTGTCCCTGAGGGACAGGTCCAAGTCATTGAGATTTCTCGAAAAAATCCCTTGCCCTGAACATCCGCGCGGTGTAGGTTTTCGTGCGCTCGAT
>CAZYSW010000991.1:0-1509 GCA_964650105.1 uncultured Nannocystaceae bacterium | reverse complement strand
GACACACCCGTCGGTTGCGGCTGGCCAGAGCCTGACAGCGTGGCGATCTGCCGAAGCTCGCACCGTGCGGATTGACACCCAACCCCGGCGACGCCACGTCCGCGGTGGCGTGGCAGGCCAGGCAGCTGTCCTCGTCGTGACAGCTCACGCAGGCGGCGAGGTTGCGTTGGGCGGCGTGGGCGTGTCCTTGCGGGCTGCCGGGAGGACCCGACCACCCGTTGGGATGAAACTGCAGCGCCCCGCCCACGCCGAAGGGCCCGTCGCTCCGATCGGCGAAGCCCAGGCGGTCATGACACCCCTGGCAGAAGGTCTGGGTGCGATGGCAGCCCTGGCAATCCATGCTGCGGGCCCGGGCGTCCATGGCGTGCGTCGTGAGGTAGTCGCCCGCGTGGATCCGCAGCGGCCGGATCGAGCCGGCATGGCAGTCGGTACAGAACGCATCGTCGTGGCAGGTGTCGCACAGTCGCGGGTTGGATTTCGAGATCGAGGCGTGATCCTCGACGAACGCGAGATCGTGCTCCGCTCCCCAGCTCGAACGCCCCCGAGGGACGAGCGCCGGCAAGGTGCGATCGTCGTGGGCGCGCAGGGCGAGGCGTCCGTCCGCCTGCGTCGGATGACACGCGCCGCATCGATTGGTGGCCCCAAAGCCGTCGTGGCAGTCGAGGCAGACCGCCTCGTCGGGAAGCTGCAGCGTCGTGGCAAGTCGAACCTTGGTCATGTCTCCGTGGCAGCTCTGGCACGAGGCCCCCGCCTTGGCATGCAGCGCATGATTGAAGGTCAGGTGGGGCTTGGGGGCGCGGATCGTCGCCGTCACTCGCTCCCCCGAGGCATCGGTGCGCGTGTGGCAGAGCTTGCAGCGCGCCGGCTCGTCCTGCGGCCGCGGATGCTGCGGACCATGACATCCGTCGCAGCTCGCCCCCGACGGGAAGTTCACGTCCGCGGCGCTACGGCTTGCGTCGATGGCTCGATGGCAGCGCTGGCAGTCGAGCCCCAGCGCCAGGTGGCGGGCGTGATTGAACCGAAGGGGGAGCTCCTGCTCCGGATAGACCGCCGAGCCGCCGCGCCGGGGACCGTGCACCACGCCCGCCGTGCCCGGGATCTCCGCCCGCTGGCGATCGGGGGCGCCCTTGCCCAGCTTCGTGCTGCGACTGTCCGACGACGGGCGCGTTCGGCCGGGGGCCGCCTGCAGGCGGCCGACCGTCGCTCCGGCGAAGAACAGAAGCAGCCACACCAAGAGCCACCGCGATCCCGATCGAACGCGCCGTCTCATCGTGCCCCCGCGCGGAACGTCCAGTCGAAGCTGAGCACCCCCAGCGCCCGGAACGCCTGCTTGTAGAAGGTCGTGAACAGCTCCTCGCCCACGACCGCGAGATGAATTCCCGGAGCCAGGCGCACGTTCGTTCCGGCCTGCAGCGCCAGGCTGTACCCCTGGCGCTCCTTCACCAGATCGTCGTCGTAGTACACGAAGTACGCCCGACCATCGAGCGCGACGCGGTCGTACAGGACGTG
>CAZYSW010000990.1:0-1509 GCA_964650105.1 uncultured Nannocystaceae bacterium | reverse complement strand
TCTGTATCCGATGAAACAACCGTGTCGTGACTGCGCCGGGCGCCGGGGCTATTCCTCGTCTTGGTGCTGACCGAGGGCAACGCGGCGAAAGACGTTCTCGGCGAGAAGCCGCTGAGTCTCATCTTGCTCGAGGGTCTGCTTCCAGTAGGCCGGGGCGAGCTCGATGACTCGCGACGCCGGCCAAGCCGGGAGCAGGCAGAGGACGTCGCGCAGATAGCCTTGCGGCTCGATGCCGTGCATCTGGCAGCTCGCCAGGAGCGTCACGAAGGTCGTGTTCGCGAAGGCGCCGGTCTCGCTCGCGATGAGCAGCCAGCTTTTTCCCCAATCGCTTCCCTGCGCAGCTGGAACTCGGACCCGTTGTTGTGGATCGGCAGACGGCGTTCGCCAAGAAGCGGCGAAGCGCTTGCTGCTGGTTGAGCGCGTAGGTGAGGCCCTTGGCGAGCGGGCTGTCGTCGAGGGCGTACGTTCTCTTCTCCTCGCACCACGCGAAGAAGGCGTCGACGACCGGTTTGGAGTGCTTGTGACGTTCGATCTTCCGCTTCTTCGGCGGTGCGTTCGCGAGCTTCTCTCGATCATGAAGAGCTCGGCGATCAGCGTGAGCGCTTCGTTCGCGAGCGTAGGCTCGGATGCGAGCGTTTTCAGAATGTAGCGCCTACAATGGCTCCAGCACCCCACCTCGATGATGTCACCGTTGGGGAAGAGGTAGTCGTAGATGGTCGCCGCATCGAGGACCAGGTAGCCCTTGTATCCGAACTTCTTGATCAGGGCGTCGACGGCTTCGCTGTCGTGCTTGCGCGAGGACGCGAAGAGCACATGCAGTGCGGGCGCAATGACGACCCAAAAGTGCGCACGATCGCACTTCTTTTCTGCCCGGACGAGGACGCCGGTGGCGTCCATGCGCAGATACGGCGCCTTCGCCATCGCATCCAGCCACATCGCCATGATGAGCGGCTTGAAGAGCCGCTCGGCCAGTGTCATGTGCATCCTGCAGATCGTCGAGCGAGCGAGGTCGAGGCCCTCGCGCCCGTAGATCTTCTGCAGACGATTCGCCAGCAGGCTGTCGTCCCAGCGCCGGACGATGGTTTCCGCGAGGAGATTCGGCCCGGCGATGCCGCGGGGAATCGGGAGGTCTGGCGGATCGGCGATCAAAACTTCCGTCTCGGCGTTTCGCTCGCGGTTCTTTCGGACCCACTTGCCGCGCACGGTTCTCACCACGACGATGCTCGCCGGACGTCGCTCGAGGGTCTCCGAGACATCTTCACCGATCCGCTCGAAGGCATCGAGCCCCTCTCGCTTCACCTCCTCGGGATACACCTCGATCGTGACACGAGGCAGGTCTTCCGAGAGTGGTCGACGGCCAGGCGGCTTGCGCTCGTGCTCTCTGACCTTTCGCGTCTCGGTCGTCGGCTTCGGCGTCGGCTGGGCGTTCTCGCCGAGGAGCTGCATTAGCACCTGCAGCGTGAGCTGGGCGTCGTTCGCCGAGGCACGCTCCGATTTTTGAGCGAGTAG
>CAZYSW010000989.1:0-1510 GCA_964650105.1 uncultured Nannocystaceae bacterium | reverse complement strand
GAGTGGGCACCGCGGATCCCCGGCGCGTACCGGGATCCGGGTGAGCGCGCGTACTGGAGGTTGCCGTACGCGGCCTGCGTCGAGCACCTTCGACGCCTCCGAGCCGAACGTCTGAACAGGGGGCGCCGTGGCAGGCCGTGGAAGCAGCGAGCACTCGCAGAGCAGGAAGCGGGGCACGTCATCTCGATCGAGGCGAAGCGGGCAGCGGCCGCACAAGCCCGAGACGCTGGGGCCGCGGGTGTTCCCGCGCGGCCGGTGGATGGCGGTGGACCTGCGGCCGTGGGGCGGCGGGCGTCCGACGATGCGGGATCCGAACCATCCGGCATGGCCCGATGAGGGCGAGCGCACCCCGGACGAGGAAGTCGCGGAGCGCTGGAAATGGCGCTACCTCGACCTCATGCGCGGCGAACACCGCGAGCGGGTGCTGGGCGAGCGCAAGCCGCGCCGGCTGGCCGATGCGATCCCCGCGTGGCTCGAGCACCGGGAGCGCACCGTGGAGCGCATGACGGTCGTGAACAGCCGCACCGCCTCGGGCCACCTGCTCGACCTGCTCGGGCCCGACTACCTCGTGGAGCGCATCGGCGCGCGCGAGTGGCAGCGGCTCGTGGACCACATGCTGGACCGCGGCTACATGGCGTCGAGCGTGCGCACGATGCGCAACCAGCTCGCCGCTTTCGCTCAGTGGGCCGGCGTCCCCATCCCCCGCCCCCAGCTACCCGAGCCCGGCGGCGAGGACGTGCGGACCTTCGACGCGACCGAGCGGGCCCGGATCCGCGAAGCCGCGGCGAGGCTCGACGGGATGCGCCGCAACGACCTCCCCCCCGCCCGCCTCGCCGTCGAGATCGGGCTGTCGATGGGGCTGCGGCAGGGCGAGATCTTCGCGCTCCGCTGGGAGGACATCGACCCCGAGACACGGTCGGTCCGAGTTCAGCGACAACTCCCGAAGGACCGCACCATCCTGAAGCCGCTCAAGGGCAAGCGCGCCCGCTCCGCGCTGATTCTGCCCGAGTGGTGGGACTGGCACCGCACGGACGGCGAGGGGCTGATCCTGCACCGCAAGGGCCAGATCTTCCACACCCGCGGGCAGCGGGACATGATCCGGCGCGTGTACGACCTCGCGGGCATCTCTGGGCCGGGGCTCGGATGGCACGCGCTGCGGCATTCGTTCGCCCGCTCGTTCGTCGAGGCCGGCGGACTCATTCAGGAGCTCCAGGTGAGCCTCGGGCACACGTCGATCCGCACGACCGAGCAGCACTACGGGCATTTCATGGAGCACGTCGCGCTGGGGCTTGCCCGGAGGCGGGTGTACGGCTTATCATGACCGTGCCCACTCGCTTCGCTGGTCCGTTCCCATCCGCTTCCCACCCCAACGGCATGCAGATTGCACCAAGCATATCGGGACCCGGCTGGGGGCCATCGTGCATGCCGCGCGGAGGACCAAGGGCGAGTGGGCAACTCTCCCGCCAGCCGGGTCTTTTTTTTGGGCTGAACGGCAGTAGATGTGGCCCAA
>CAZYSW010000988.1:0-1512 GCA_964650105.1 uncultured Nannocystaceae bacterium | reverse complement strand
TCTCGACGATCGCGAGCATCGGCAAGGAGCGCAAGCCCGTCGACCCGGCCCTTGCTGGGGGCGTGCTGATCCTCTCGGGGATTCTCGCCTGGCTGGTGGTGATCGCATGAGCGCGCAGACGCCGCGAGAGATCGCGTTCGAGGACATTCGGGCGGGTGACCGGATTCGGGTGGAGTACGCCGAGAGCGGGATCAAGTTCACGCGTGAGGGGGTGGCGCATGAGAACACCCAGGGCGGGTGGTTCGCCAGCGAGGGCGGCCTCATCGTCGGCGCCATCGGCGGGGTGACCACCACCCTCCTGCACCGCCCCGCGCCCGCCGAGCCGAAGGGCTTGGGGGCTGTGGTGCGGGCGAGGGTGTCCCGGTCGGTTACCGCCCCGCACCTGGTCCGCACGCTCGTGCGCGCACCGTCGAGCCGAGCCCAGCGGACCCCGTGGGTCGACGAGAGGGGCAGCCGGTGGGCGTGGTCCGACCTCGACCCCGAGTCCATCGAGGTGGAGTCGTGAGCGGCTACTACCCCGAGGGCGCCGCACACGACCCGCGAGCGCCCTGGAACGACGACGACGACCTCGACGAGTTCCGCGAGCCGGACCCGGACGAGGAGTTCGAGCGCCTGCGCGAGCGCGCATTCGAGGACGCCGACGACTACAGGAAGTACGGAAGGGAGGGGCTGTGAGCCTCAAGTTCAGCCCCAAGGCGCACCGGTACTGGATGGATGGCAAGCCTGCGCCGGGCGTCACGTCCATCCTCAGCAAGGGCATCCCGAAGCCGGCGATCCCGTACTGGGCGGCACGCACCGTCGCCGAGTACGTCGCGGATGAGCCCGAGAAGGTCGAAGCTCTGCGCGCGGCTGGGCGTGACCCGATGGTCGCCGCCCTCAAGGGTGTGCCGTGGACGAAGCGGGATGAGGCCGCCGTGCGCGGCACCGCCGTCCACGACCTGGCCGAGCGCGTGATCCACGGCGAAGAGGTCGAGGTCCCCGAGCACCTGGCTGGGTACGTCGAGGGCTACGTGCGATTCCTTGACGAGTTCGGCGTCGAGCCGATCCTCACCGAGAAGTCGGTCGGCAACCGCGCCCACTGGTACGCCGGTCGCTTCGACGCCATCGTGAGCATCCCAAGATGGCGCGGGGGCGTCGGCCTGCTCGACCTCAAGACCTCGACGGGCGTCTACGGCGAGACCGCGTTGCAGAACGCGGCCTACGCCCACGCCGAGTTCTACGTCGAGGACGACGACCCGAACACCGAGATCCCCCTGCCGGAGATCGACTGGATCGCCGTCGCCCACGTCACCGAGTACGGCACGTCGCTGTACGACCTCGGGGACAAGGGCGCGGCGTTCGCCGAGTTCCTGGCAGCCAAGAAGGTCGCCGACACCACCGATCGCCGCAAGAACCTCATCGGCGACCCCGTGCAGATAGGAGAAGTCGCGTGAGCGAGATCACCCCCTACACGCCCCCCGCCGAGGTCACCTATCTCGACCCCACCGGGGGGCGCCTCGTCGCCTGGGCCGA
>CAZYSW010000987.1:0-1518 GCA_964650105.1 uncultured Nannocystaceae bacterium | reverse complement strand
CGGAATCTCGCGGTTCGCGAGAAGAAGACCTTCGAGAAGGTGGTGCTCGAAGGCGCTCGCCGGGCGCGGCTATGCCGTCACGCTGTGCGCCGACGAATCCTGTCAGTCGAGCGCCGACATCGACCGCTGCGCGGCGCGCTACGGCACCACCGGGGTTCGCGTGCAGCTCGATACGGCCGACCCGCCTCCGGGACCGGTGAAGCTGCTCGAGGCCCCGCGCGAGCTGACCGATCGTCGGCAGTGGAAGGTCTCGGTGGAGATCGACGACAAGGGCGGCGGCAAGGTGTCGGGGCGAGGAAGTTGCCGAGCGGCGGCTTCACTCGTAGGGGACGTTGCCGGCGTCGGCCGGGGGGCCGTGGTAGCCGACGCAACACTCAGGTGGCAGGTCGTCACAGGACGCCGAACACGGGAAGGGAGTATTGCCGTAACCCAGGCAACCATCTTGATTCCGGCCGAAGCAGCGGATGGCGTGGTCTGGCAAGAGGGCGCAAAAGTGGGTGCTCTGCGAGAGCTGCAGCACCGGGCCCCCGATCTCGATCTCGGGCGCCTGGTACGGGAGGGTGCCGTCGGTCGCCGACCAGCACTTGACCCGACCCCCCTCGAGGATCGCACAGTTCCCGGTGATGTCGGTCGCGGGCTCCCCGAGCTGGATCGGCCCGACGTCGGCCGGCACCTCGTCATCGCCGATCGTCTCGAAGTTGCCGTACCCCAAGGTCCCTCCGCCTTGCCCCCAGCAAAGAACGTCGCCGCCTTCGAGCAGCGCACACGTGTGAAAGCTGCCACCCGCGAGCTTGACCGCGGGCCCCCCCAGTGCGACCGGGCCGTAGTCCGCAGGGGTTTCATCGTCTCCGAGATTCTCGACATGACCGTAGCCGTGTAGACCCGCCATCGCCGAGCTATCTGGGTGTTGCCCCACACCCCAGCACTTGACGTTGCCACCTTCGAGCAACGCGCAGGTGTGAAGCTGCCCAAGCTGAACCTGCACGACGCGGGCAGGAATCTCTCCACCCAGCGGAACGGGTCCCGCGAGCGCGGGGACCTCGTCGTCGCCGAGGTTGTCGGTGTGGCCGTAACCGAGCTGCCCGAACTCGTTCCAGCCCCAGCACACCAGATCGCCGGTCGCCAGGATCGCACAGGTGTGTATCCCTCCGGAACGCACGTCGACTGCTGGACCTCCGATCTCGAGGTCCACGCTCTCGATGAATGTCCAGGGAACCCCATCCTGGGGGAAGGTGCCGAGCCCCACCGTCCCGTACTCATTACCTTGAATCGAAGCCCAGCACCGCACTGCTCCGTGGATGGTCACGGCGCAGCTCGGCCTGCCCACGCTGATGGCCGCGATGGGCACGTCCGTGGGCACGTCGCCGACTTCGGCGGGGACCTCGTCATCTCCAATGTCGCCGCCAGGATAGTTATTGGCATGACCGTGGCAGTAACCGGAACCCCAGCACCGCAATCGGCCCTCGGACAGGATCGCACACGTGCAGCGCCCGCCCGTCTCCACGCGCACGGCCGTCT
>CAZYSW010000986.1:0-1524 GCA_964650105.1 uncultured Nannocystaceae bacterium | reverse complement strand
GATGACGCCCGTGAGCGAGCCGCCGGTCCCCCGTTATCGCTTGTTTTAGGTCTAGGTCGACGACGTGGTCGGCGTCTCGCTGGCCGCCATCACGCGCCGCGACCACTGCGGCGCGCGCAAACCAGTAGGGAGCAGCACCACCACCGCGCAGCGGCACGAGTCGGCCCGACCTCACCCATCGACGGATCGTCGCCTCGGCGACATGGCAGAGCGCAGCCGCAGCGGCCGTGTCGATTTCGTCGACCTCGGTCCGCGCGGTCGCACGGGCCGAGGCCGCGGCGACCTCCTGCGGGACGAGGCGGCGCAGCTCAGCGATGATCTCGGCCTGCATCGCCGCATCGAGTGTGATCGCGGGCCCGGGTGGCTCGATGGTCGCGGCGCGCGACAAGTACGCCGCGAATGCCTCGGGCGGGAGCCCACCGACGGCATCGGCCACCGGGATGATCGCTGCCAACGCCGCTATCGTCGGATCGAGGGGCAGCACGAGGTGCCACTCTCGCCGAGTGGAGATCGCGTCCTGGCTGGACGCCACCGGGTCGGGGTCCTGCGGTGGGGCCGCGTCTACCGGGGTCGCCTCCTCCGGCGGGGTCGAGCCCACCGGGATCGCCTCCCGGGCGTCGGGCGTCTGAGCGTGGGGGTGGCCGAGGGCTAGCGCACGCCCGCGGATCCCTGTAGGATCGCTATCGCTGTACATCGGTGTCCTCCCTTGGCCGGGTGCATCGGTGGCCTTTCTTCCGAGCCCTCGGGGTATCCGCCCCGGGGGCTCCGCCTTTTTTGGGCGGCGAAACGATCAGACCAGAGACGGGCGCATCGGTCCAGATGGTCGCGTCGATTTTTCGCGGGCTCACGCGCGATCCGTGAGGTCCGCGATCTCTGAGCCGCGATCTGGGGACGTTGAGAGCGCAAGCTACCGAGGCAGCGATGCCAGTCCCCGTTGAGGCCGCGGGTTACATCGCGCTGGGCGACCTGGATCCATGAGACCCGGAGTTACATCGGAGCCGGGCGCACTCGCTGCCCTTGAGACCGAGGGTTACCCGGCCCCCGTCGAGAGCGAGCAACATCGGACCTTCGCTGCGCTGCTCTTGAGACCGAGGGTTACATCCGCGATCTCCGAGGGGGGGGCTACCACGAGGAATCGCGTCCGTCGATTTCGCTTCGTGGCCCCGGATCCGATGCGGCTTTACACGCCTACATTCGCCGGTGGCCGGCGCCGCGCAGGCACCATCCAGCGGCTGGTTTCGCGCGGATCGTGATGCGGGCGGTAACTCTGTAGCGACAGGGTTACAGGTGATTCGGTTTTCGAGTCGGCGTCCTTGTAACTCGCACGCGAAATGCAGAGCTTCTACAGTAGATGCTAGACTGGTCGCCGATGGACGGTGATCGTCGTGGTGGGTTGAGGTTGGTGGCGGCCGATGGCGAGGTCGAGATGGCTGCGCATGAGACCGCGGCCTCACGGGTCCTGGCCGCGGGGCGCGGATCGACGGACCCTGTGGTGGGCTCGCTCGCCCAGGCGCTCGGGCAGAT
>CAZYSW010000985.1:0-1525 GCA_964650105.1 uncultured Nannocystaceae bacterium | reverse complement strand
GGATCTGGTCGCGCAGGACGTTGAAGACCTCATTGAGGACGACGCTGGCCTCGTAGCGCAGCGACGACGTGACGATGGCGATGCGCAGCGGCTGCTTGTGGAACCGGGCCACAGCGCGCAGGAACCGCGCCCGGGCAAGCGCGCGGGTATCGCCCTTGAGCGCCGGCCGGTCCTTTTCGGCGAGCAGCTCGTCGGCGAGGTTGTCGAACAGCGTGCCCGCGACGGGCTCGTCCAGCAGCCCCTTGATCGAGGCCAGGAACAGGGCGACGCCGGGCATGGCTTCAATCAGGCGCCGGTCCTCGCCCAGGAGCTGACGCGCGAGCCAGCTGCCTTCGCCGACAGCCATGGCTTCCAGGATCTCGTGGTAGCGGCCGTAATAAATCTCGATGCCGCCGCGGACAAGCTCTCCGCGCGAGGTGTGCGGATACGTTTCGGCCAGATCCGCGGCAACGGCGCGCGCAAGATACCGGATCTGTTCGAGCGTCGGGTCGGGCTGAGTCAGGATCGCCTGCGTGGCCTCGGCCTCCATGACCTCGCCCAGCCCCAGGTGCCGGGCGGACTCGCGCGCTTCCTGCTTGCGCGCTTCATCCCGGCCATGCGTCAGCGTCCAGATCACGGACTCAATCAGCCCCTCAAGATATGAGCGCACGTCGAGACCATCGCCGTAGGTGTCGACCAGGTATTCGACGTGCTTCGTCGTGCTGTTGCCGATGACGTTGGGGTAGTCACGTGCGCCGTCGAGGCCGTGCCATTGCTCCACTTCAAGTCGCCCCGTGAGGCGGCGGACCATGTATTCGAGCGAATAGACGCACAGCGGCTCGGTCGTGGTGGTGGTGCCGTCCATGTCGGAGACGACCGCAAGAAGCTCATCGAGTGGTGGAACGACGATGGGCGCGAGGGGGTAAATTTCAAAGGGCGGATGGATGTATGCCGGGTTGCGGACGACGGCAAACTCATCGCCGAGCAGGTCGAGCAGTTCCGCGGCGCGGGGTTGGTTACAGAAGCTGGGGAGTTGCATGAGTCGGTCAACCTTGAACATCTTCGGTCCGCGCCGTCGGAAATGTGCAGGCGTCGGAGCGTGTGATTATACAGGAGCCCGGATGAAAAAAGAACAGCGGGCGGTCCTGAAACCGCCCGCCGTCTTGCGTGAATCGGAAGTAAAGAGGTCTCAGTACATCCGCTGGAACTCAGCGCGACGATTCTTGCTGTAGGCTTCCTCGGTGTGACCGAGCACCGCCGGCTCTTCCTCACCCTTGCTGCCGATGGCGATACGCTGGGTCGGGATGCCGTTGCGGACGAAGTAATCGCGGACCGCCGCTGCACGACGCATGCCGAGGTTGAAGTTGTACTCGATCGTGCCGCGCTCGTCGCAATGGCCCGTGATGTAGACCTTGATGTTCGGGTTCTGCTTCAGGAAGTCGAGGTTGTGCTGCATGGCGCTCAGCTGATCCGGCCGGATGTCCGAGCGATCAAAGTCGAAGTAGATCGTCCTCATCTCGGGCAGAGGGACCAGGTCGCCAGGGCG
>CAZYSW010000984.1:0-1526 GCA_964650105.1 uncultured Nannocystaceae bacterium | reverse complement strand
GATCCCGCGTTCGCCAGCGCGGTCGACGCCAACAACGCCGGTCATGCCACCGCCAACCTCATCGCCGCCGTCCAGGCCGACGAGACCGGCACGGCTTCGTGGTTCCGCGTCTACGACAGCGACGACAACCCGATCTACGACGGCACCGTGACCGATACCAACGGCAACGGCGATCTCAAGGTCTCCTCGACCGCCATCGTTCAGGGGATCGACGTCACGGTGGTCTCGCTCACCGCGAGCATGCCGAAGGGCGCGTAACGATGGCAATCGACAACCCCCGCCTCGTCACATGGACGTCGAACGTCATTCGCATCCATGAACTGGTCGGGGCGGGGTTTGTCCAGATCGCCACCATCGGCGCAGAGCATGACGCCACGCTTCAGGGCGAGGATATCCATCCCGAGCTGTTCTTTGCGAACGACAACGCGCACGTCATCGCCCGCCATTCGCCCACGACGTCCGAACCGCGCATCCGTTCGTTCTCGCTGGCGCTGAGCCAGATCAGCAACCTCCAGCTCCCTTCCAGCGGCGTCGGTGGCCGCCTTCGGCAGGCGTACACCGACGCGCACAAGCTCGGCATCTCCACCTCCGCAGAGTCCAACGCCATCGGCGGCGGTAACTGCGTTCGCATCAGCGCAGCGGGTGTCCTGACGCAGGGCACCAATCGCCTCGGCTCCGCTCCCGGAACGTCACCGTTCTGCCTCGTGCTGTCGCCCGATGGCAACTACGTCTTCCGGGGCGACGTGGCTCAGCAGTCCATCATCTGGCCCGCCTCGGGCACCTTGGCGGACGGGGCACCGGACTATCCGCTCGGGCAGAGGTGGACGCTCACAGCGATCGACGAGCCGATCCATCGCGCCAGATGGTCGCCCGACAGCCGCATCCTGTACGCCCTCAGCCGTGAGGGACGAGTCTACGTCCTCCGCTTCACCAACGGTCAGTTCGTCGTCGTGTCCGAGATTTCGGAGATCGGCGAGACGCCCGTTCAGGTCGCCCTCGCCCCCGACAACCGCACGGTCGCAGTTTCCTACGACAACGGGCCGAGGATCGCGACGCGCATCTACAACCGCGTCGGCGACAGCTTCGTCCTTGTGCAGACGCTCGCTTCCGAGTCGTTCAGCTTCGGCGGCCTTCTGGATTTCTCGGGTGACGGTCAATACCTGATCGACGCGCAGAACAGACGCGCCTATCGCAAGGTCGAAGGCGTATGGACCGACACTTCGTCGATCATGTCGGCGCTTCCGGCCGGTATCGTGTCCCAGGCCGTCAGCACGCACGTCCCGACCATCAGCGGATCCGTGCAGCTCTATGACAAGGCCGTTGCGGCCCTCGTCACCGGCACGGTCAACCTTTCCGACCTGAAGCTCATGCTGCTCGACGGCAGCGCAGGTTTCGACCCCGAACACGAGTCCGTGCTGGAGGTGAACTCGAACGGCGAGGCCGAGGTGTCGGGCTTCGGCTGGCCCCTCGGAGGCCGGCAGCTTGAGAACGCGCAGACGGTCCAGCCGACCGCGTTTTCGATGGGC
>CAZYSW010000983.1:0-1526 GCA_964650105.1 uncultured Nannocystaceae bacterium | reverse complement strand
GAACGGCGTAGGACATCGTTACGCCACCTGCTTCGCGGTCGATGCTCGGTGGAATGTTCCCGTGGTTGATCGCTGCGGGGTTTCCTTTCTCACCGCTCCCTTTGCGGCTGAACAGCTTCTTCTTCCCCTTCTCGACCGCTGCCTCTGCCTCGATGCTGGTCCACTCTCCCGGCTGTCCGTCGAGCTCGTAGATGGGCCCGGCCTTCTTCTCGATTCCCGCAGGATCGATGCGGCTGGCCGTTTTCACGCCCGTGGCGACGTCGTAACCGACGATCTCCGACACGAGGCTTCGCTGGAACTTGGCCCCGAGACCGCCCTTGGGTCCGGTCGAGTCCCACACGCCGAAGACGAGCGCCGTCGGGCAGTGCTTGTACATGCCCGTGGCGTGATTCGGTCGCGCGTCGGTCACCTCCCTGCCGATCGCGGTCTGCCGGAACGGCGTACCGGTTTCGTCGACGCTGTCCCTCAACAAGGCGTCGGCGATCCGATGCGGTGCTTGCAAGGACGTGATCTGCTCCAGGTCTTCGAGCCCCTCCACGTTCGAGAAATCGACGGCCACCACGGGAAACGGGAGCTCGCCACGGCGCCACCCTTCGAGCAGGGCCTCCTCGATACGATTGGCCTGCGACGCCACCGAGTCGAGGAGGACAGTCGTGACACGCCTCCCCTCCACCATGCGCTCTTCGAGCGCGTACTTGGTCTCGCTCTTGCCTTCCTTGACGTAGGTGGGCGGGAACACCTTGTCCCCGGGCCCCCCTGCGGGTTCCAGCCGCGTCACCGACCGGATGGCGACGGCACCACCAGCAACGGCCTGGTGCAGATCTTGAAGCGTGAGTTCCTTGACGGTTTCCATGGTTCTCGAGCGTCCTTGGTTGAGCGCGTGGGTTCGGTCCGGTAGGGGATCAGAGTTCTTGGAGGGAAAAGTGGTGGCGGAAATGCAAACGCGTTGCTAGGGTTCAGTTTGCCGATGGAAGCGTGAGGGACGCCGAAGTCCACTGGTATGAAGCCAACGGCGTCGGTCATCGCGAACGCAAGATCAAGGTTCTCCTCTGACTGACCGTTCGCCGCAGGGCTCGCCGGCGCGGTGAGATGACCCACCCGAGCAGAGAGTTTGTCGTTTGCGTTTCCAACGCGGGATTTCCTGCGTCGCTGGAGGCTCGCAAGCTGTACGTGGTGCTGCGGGACGAGGAGGCCGAGCGACTCGGGATGGTGCGGGTCATCGACGAGTCCGGCGAGGACTACCTGTACCCGGCGACGAGGTTCGCGCGGATCGAGTTGCCCGAAGAGGTCGCGAACGCGCTTCGTTCCAGCGCCCAGTGAGTGCCGGGCCGACGTCCAGGTTGCGGGACGTCGCGCTGGGTGTTCGTCGCGGTGCTCGTTCATGCGCGTGTTGAGGGGCCGGGTTGTAGTGTGAAGGAATCGCTTGATCTGGCGGAGATCATTTGTGGGGGCTTCGGGGCGATCTCGGGGGGTCAGTCGGTGTCGGCGGCGGCTTGGGCCTGGGGGAGTCGGGAGGTGCGGAGGAG
>CAZYSW010000982.1:0-1530 GCA_964650105.1 uncultured Nannocystaceae bacterium | reverse complement strand
CTCCGGAAGCTGCAGGGTGTAGCCCAGGGCGGCATGCCCGCGGGGCACGATGCTGATCTTGTGCACCGGGTCGGCCTTCTCGGAGTGGTGCGTCACGATCGCGTGCCCCGCTTCGTGGTAGGCGATGCGCCGGCGCTCCTCTTCGCTGAGACGACGGCTGGGTCGCTCGGGGCCGGCCACGACCTTCTCCACCGCGTCCTCCAGGTGCCGCTGGGTGATCTTGGTGTCCCCCTGCCGGGCGGCCAACAGCGCGGCTTCGTTGACCGCGTTGGCCAGATCCGCCCCGGAGAACCCGGGTGTCGCGCGAGCCAACGCCGCCACGTCCACGTCGTCGGCGAGCGGCTTGTCGCGCATGTGCACCTTCAGGATTGCCGCGCGGCCTTCGACGTCCGGGGCGTCGAGCACGACCTGCCGGTCGAATCGGCCAGGGCGCAGAAGGGCCGGGTCGAGCACGTCGGGACGATTGGTCGCGGCCAGGATGATCACCCCCTGGTTGGGCTCGAACCCGTCGAGCTCGACCAGGAGCTGGTTGAGCGTTTGCTCGCGCTCGTCGTTCACGACGCCTACGTGGGCGCCGCGCTGGCGGCCGATGGCATCGATCTCGTCGATGAACACGATGCACGGCGCCTGGCGGCTGGCCTGCTCGAAGAGGTCGCGCACGCGGGCGGCTCCCACCCCCACGAACATCTCCACGAAGTCGCTCCCGCTCATCGAGTAGAACGGTACGCGGGCCTCACCCGCCACGGCTCGAGCCAAGAGGGTCTTGCCCGTGCCCGGGGGCCCGACCAGGAGGACACCTTTGGGAATGCGAGCCCCCAGCGCCTGGAAACGACCCGGATCTCGAAGGAATTCCACCACCTCCTGGAGCTCGAGCTTGGCCTCGTCGCACCCGGCGACGTCGTCGAAGTCCACACCGGTGTCGGGGTCCGCGACGATCTTCGCCTTGTTCCTGCCGAAGCTCAGCGCCGAGCCGGCCGCCTGCCGGACGCGCCGGGCCAAGAACATCCACAGCAGGACCAGGAGCGCCAGGGGGGCGATCCAGGCCAGGAGGATCTGGGAGAAGAAGCTCGGCCGTTCGCCGACGAACTCGACGTCGGCGGCCTCCAGATCCTGGACGAGCTCCGGATCCTCGACGCGAACGGTGCGAAACGAGAAGGGCTCGTCGCGCCCCTCCTTTTCGGGCGCCGAGGCCTCGTCTCCCTCGGGCGCGGCCCCTTCGGCCTTGCCCGCCGTGAGATCGATTCGCCCTTCGATGACCTCGGGGGCGACGATCACCTCCACGACCTCGCCTCTGCGCAAGCGCTGCTTGAACTCGCTGTAGGGCAGCGTCTCGACGTGCATGTCCCGGAACACGCCGTGCCACAACCACACGAGGGCGGCCGCGAGGACGATCCACACGACGAGCGGCCGCCATCGTCGGGCCTCGTCTCCCGGCGGAGGGGGAACCTTGCGCGGACCTTTGGTGTTCCGCGGCCCCCCTCGGCGGTCGCGTGGGGGTTCGGATGTCGCCGCGTCGTCGGACATGGGCTC
>CAZYSW010000981.1:0-1532 GCA_964650105.1 uncultured Nannocystaceae bacterium | reverse complement strand
CTGTGCCCGCAGCGATGGCGTGTCGACGATGACCTCGCCCTCGAGGGGCGACCTCCGGCGGGTTACGCGGATGAGCTGGAGGTCGTAAGAGCCGCGGCCCGTAGTCACGAGGTCGCCGTTCTCGTCCAGCCATTCGAGCACGATCTCGACCTTCAATTGAAGGGGTTCGTCGGCGAGGCGCGGCGTGGGCGGCTCGAGGGCGACGAGTGTAGAGGGGAGTGTCTGGAGTGCCGCGTAGTCGTCGTCGGCGCTGCCGACGCTCTTTACGAGGAGCGTTTTGTAGTCCTGAAATGCTTGCATGGGTGGCTCCGCGCCTCCCACGGACGGGATGCGCGCCATAACGGCAATGCGTGAGGGTTCTTGACTATTCCGGGGCGGGCTCGTAGTCGATCGAAGGGCGGTCGTTCACAGGAAAAAGCGACGCCGAAGGGGGAGAGGGGAAGCAATGCCGACGATCACGGGGACGAAATACTCGAGCGAGCTTCCGGCGACTCCGGGGCCGGCGCGGGAGCGGGCGATCTACGAGGCGGTGGTGAGCGGGCTCACCGCGCCCATCGTGTGGGCAGAGGTCGTCGTGGAGTGGCGCGGCCACCGAGGGCGGCTCCACGTGAGCGCTGATGCGCTCCGCATTGGCAACGCTGAGGACTCGTTGCGGGTCACGGTCAACGCGGAGACCGCGCAGTGGATCGCCGACCATCTTGGGACGTGTCTTCCCACCACAAAGATCTGTGACGTCATCTGGGAGCAGGCTCAGGTGCGCGTGAGCCCCTGCCTTCAAACACCGGACGCGGAGATGGCGCACACGCATCGCATGGTGCGGCACAGCCGGGAGGTCGACGAGAAGGTCCGCTGTCGGGCCGGACTCATCGAGAACGTGGGCAAACACTGGGTGCTCTCGAACCAGCTCGCGGGGTTCTCGAACAAGGCGGCCAATTATGGGTGGTTCAAGGCCGACGGCACTCGGTGGCAGAACCTGGGTCTGGCCCACGACAACCAGCATGTAGACTATTCGCAGGTCGTCCGGCTGGTGCGCCAGGACATCGTGGTCGACGGCGTCGTGATGAACATCGAGGAGGTCGGCCGAAGCGCCGAGCTCTGGGGCCTCGTCAGCTCGGAGGGGCCGCTGACGGTCTGGCGGCAGCCTGGGACGCGGCGCGCCCCCACTCCGGCGCCGACACTTCCGAGCATCGACCACGACGATCCCGCGACGTGGCGAGAGCTCTCCATCGGCATGAAGGGCCCCGACGTGTCCGCCTGGCAACGCGTGCTGATGGCGGCCGGCCACGACCTCAGCCCCTGGAACGACGATGGCGACTTCGGGCGCGTCACCCACGATACGACGGTGGCCTGGCAGCGCGCGCGTGGCCTTCCCGCGACGGGCGTGGTGGACGCCGCCAGCCGCGGCCGCATCGGCACGACCCCGACGCCGCTGGAGGTGCCCTTGCCGGCGACCATCCCGTTCGTGGCGGCGAAGAACTCACCCGGGCCGGCCGCACGACCGTCGACGTGGTGGTCATCCACACGATGGAGGC
>CAZYSW010000980.1:0-1533 GCA_964650105.1 uncultured Nannocystaceae bacterium | reverse complement strand
ACGGCGACGAGATCGGCATGGGGGACAACATCTACCTGGGCGACCGAGACGGGGTGCGGACGCCGATGCAGTGGAGCGCCGGGCGCAACGCCGGATTCTCCAGCGCGAACCCCCAGAAGCTCTACCTCCCGGTGATCATCGATCCCGAGTACCACTGCGAGGCCATCAACGTCGAGGCGCATCAGAACAACGGCAACTCGCTTCTGTGGTGGATGAAGCGCATCATCGCGCTCCGCAAGCAGCACAAGGTCTTCAGCCAGGGGCGCTTTCGCGTCCTACACCCTCGCAACAACAAGGTGCTGGCGTTTCTGCGCCACGACGACGACGAACGCGTGTTGGTGGTGGCGAACCTCTCGCGCTTCAGCCAGCCGGTCGAGCTCGATTTGTCGGAGTTTCGGGGCATGATTCCCACCGAGCTGTTCGGCAACGTCGAGTTCCCGAAGATCGACGATCGTCCCTACGTCCTCACGCTCGGACCTCACGGCTTTTTCTGGCTCGACCTGCAGCCGGACGAGGCTGTGACGGATCTCGATAGCCGCGATCTGCCCCGCGTCGTCGTGCAGCGAGACTGGACGCAAGTCCTGGAGGGCCGAAACCGTACACGGCTCGAGCGCCTGCTTTCTCAGTGGATCGCTTCGCGTCGGTGGTTTCGCGGCAAGAACCGCAAACGCCGACTGCTTCGCGTCCAGGACGTCGTGGATCTCCGGGCCGACGATCGGGTGTTCCGCCTTTGCGCATTGCGCGTGGAGTACATCGACAACACGTCCGAGGTCTACGTCGTCCCCCTGGGGTTCGTGACGGGGGAGGAGGTGCGATGGCAGGAGGGACGCAGCCCCGGATCGATCATCGCGCGGCTGGCCGTCGCCATCGAAGGCGAACGGGAGGAGGAGGGCCTCTTGTGCGATGCCAGCGTCTCGACCGATTTTGCACGGGCGCTGCTGAACGCGATGCGACGTGCCCGACGCATCCGCGGGCGGCACGGCGCGCTCCGAAGCAATGCGAGCCGACGGCTTCGAAGCGTCGACCCCCGAGCCCTCGAGCCCCGTGTCGCGGCCGTCGAGCAGAGCAACACCAGCATCATGTTCGACGACGAGATCATGGTGAAGCTGTTCCGCGTCGCCGAGCCGGGGCCGCACCCCGAAGAGGAGATGGGCCGGTTCCTCACCGAGACCGCTCGGTTCCAGCACATCCCGGCGTTCTTGGGCTCGCTGACGTGGGAGGCCAAGAACGCGGCTTCGGTCGTCGCCATCGCGCAGGATTTCGTCCCCAGCGAGGGCGACGCCTGGAGGCTCAGCCTCGATCTGGTGGCGCACAGCTACAACCGCGTGCTCGAGGGCGGGGTGTCGGCGCGCGAGGTTCCCCGGCCCACCGCGCCGCTGGTGGAGCGGTGCGGCCTGCCCATCCCCCAGCCCGCGCGCGAGCTCCTGGGGGCCTTCCACCCCCTCGCGCAGCAGATGGGCCTGGGCATCGGTCAGCTCCACCTCGCGCTGGCCAGCGACCCCGACAACCCCGACTTCGCGCCACAGCCGTTCT
>CAZYSW010000979.1:0-1540 GCA_964650105.1 uncultured Nannocystaceae bacterium | reverse complement strand
GGTCTCGGAGGCGACGCGCGCGGTGATGTCCGAGCATCCCGAGCTGTTGTCGAAGGGCGATCGGCCCATCTTCTCGCCGGGAAGCTGGGCGTCGTGGGCGTTGGCCATCTCGCTGACCGTCATCGCGTTCCCGCACATGATGGTGCGCATCTTCGCGGCCCGCGACGCCGTCGCCCTGAGAAACACCTGTCGCCTGTACCCGGTCGCGCTGGTCCTCTTGTGGCTTCCTGCGGTCATGTTGGGTGTTTGGGGGGCCGCGGCATTGCCCGGCCTGGAGGGCCGCGCCTCGGATCGCATCTTCCCGTTGATGATCGGTGCCCACTGTGGCTCGGTGGTGCAGGCCCTGGCCCTGGCCGGGATCCTCGCCGCGGTGATGTCCACCATCGACGCCCAGTTTCTGACCCTGTCGTCGATGCTGAGCCGTGACGTCATCCGTCGCTTCAGGCCCGACCTTTCCGAGGCGCGAGAAGTCCGGTGGGGCAGGGGATTCGTGCTGGTGTTCGCGGTCGTGACCTACGCCCTGGTCGTCGCCCGCCCCGCATCGATCTTCTCCATCGCGACGTTCTCGTTTTCCGGCTACGTGATGCTCGTCCCCACGCTGTACCTCGGCCTGGCGTGGCGTCGCTTCACCGCTGCCGGCGCCTTGTGGTCCATCGCGGCAGGCAACGTCGTGCTCCTGGTCTTCATGTTCGGCGGTTTCGAGCCGCCGGGAGACGTGCAGCCGGTCGCCTGGGGGTTGGCTGCCGCCATCGCCGGCGCCATCGGAGGGTCGATGGCTTCGCCGATGTCGCGCCAGGGCCGGACCCGCGCCGCCCGCACGGCTGCGTCGGAGGTACGATGCACGCGGAGCTCGATCCCTTCATGACCGCCGATCGCTTCGCGCGTGCCGAAGCCGCCTTCTTCGCCGTACACCGGCAAGACCCGCGCCGGCTGGAGACTCCCGAGGGCCCCGTTCCGTTCGCCGTGCGGTACCACGAGCGGGTCGCTCACTGGGTCGAGGTGCTCGATCCCGAGGCGTCCGAGTCGCTGCGCCTCGCCGCGCGGTGCCAGCACATCCGCCGCTGGGCGATCCCTCGCACCGACCATCCCCCCGGGGCGGCGGGCTACAAGCGCTGGCGGTCGGCGCTCGCCCTGCATCACGGCGACGAAGCCGAGGCCATCCTCGCCCCGCTCGGTTGGGACCGCCCGACCATCGCGCGCGTCCGCGAGTTGCTCCTCAAGAAGCGCCTCCGCAGCGATCCCGAGGTGCAGCTCCTCGAAGACGCGGTTTGCCTGACCTTTCTCGAGCTCGAGTACGACGACTTCGTTCGAGCGCATCCGCCCGAGAAGGTCGTCGACGTGCTGCGGAAGACCTGGGAAAAGATGTCCCCGCGCGGGCACGCCCAGGCCCGCTCGCTGGTGGCGCGCGCCGCCGCGACGGGCGGCCTGTCCCCCGAGGCGGTTCGTCTGGTGGGCGAGGCGATCGGCGGCTGACCCAACCGGGTTTCCGCGGCCTGCGGACGCCGCCACGCGGGGCGTCGTCGGGACGCGGCCCGACGCG
>CAZYSW010000978.1:0-1545 GCA_964650105.1 uncultured Nannocystaceae bacterium | reverse complement strand
CAAGAACCGCAGCGCATCGTCGACGTACAGGCGCGACAGCGGCACCCGGGCCACCCCCAGGCGCGACGCGTCGCGGGTCCCCATGAAGGCGCGCTCGAGCACCGCCATGAGCATCCCGGCCGAGGCCACCAGCGGGTCGTCGTTGAGGACGGCCAAGATTAGGGGATCCCAGAAGGCCCCGCGGATCCCCTGGGTCTGTCCGAGGCGACGCAGCCAGGCGTCGCAGGTCTCGTTGTCGTCGGGGCGATCGACCTCGCCGCGCAAGAGCAACCCCGCCCGCAACGCCGAGGCCTTGTGCAGCACGCCCAGCCCCCGCATGGTGAGCAGCCCGGCCGCGAGGTGCAGCGGCGCGGGCAGGGCGGGGCACCGCAGGCGGACGCGTCCGCCCCCGGGCTTGACCATGTCGAAGGAGAGGTTTCGCTGGAACGACATGCCCGCGTCGGTGCCGATGGTGCGCAAAAAAGCGAGCGTCTCGCGGTAGCACCCCATCATCAGGTGCTGGCCGTTGTCGAGCTCGTAACCCGTGTCGGAGTGCAAGAACGATCGGGATCGCCCCCCGCCTTTGCTGGTGGCCTCCACCAGCACCACCTTGCGGCCGGCCTCGGCGAGGCGCACCGCCGCCGACAGGCCGGCAAAGCCGGCCCCGACCACGACGACGGGCGAATCGGCGGATCCCTCCGGTCGCACCGGGCGACCATGACGATCGAGCTGGACCACGGACGGGGAAGGTAGCCGGATCAAGGGCGAAGCACGAGGCTGGACCGGGCGATGGCCAACGCCGCGACCTTGAGCTTGTCCCGGCGGCGCAGCGCCGCCCTCCGGGTGAACACGTTGAAGTTTCGGACCCGGATCTCCTGCAGGATCCGGTAGTAGGTGCGGCCCATGACCTCGGCCGGCAACAGCGCCCGCACGTCGGCCTCGCGCAGGATCTCCCACGCGCGCCGGTACTCGCGCTCGGCCGCGTCGGCGAAGTCGGACGCCAGCCCGACGAACCGGCCGTCGTAACGCTGCGACAGGATGTCCTCGGTGGTCATGCCGTGCCGCTGCAGAAGCGACTGCGGCAGGTAGACGCGAGATGTTGGTGTACTGCAGGGCGAGCCCGAGGTGCTCGGCATAGCGGCGGGCCGCCGGCGACTGGTCGCCGAAGATGGCGATGCACAAAAAGCCCACGCACGACGCGACGCGATAGCAGTAGGTGCGGAGCTCGTCGAGGTCGGCGTAGGTCGACTGGTCGAGATCCATCGCCACGCCGGCGACGATCTCGTCGAAGGCTTCGCGCGGATAGTCGAACAGAGCGTTGGTCTCGGTGAGGCCGCGGCCGAGCTCGGTCTGGGGGGTCGAATCGTCGACGTAGGGATCGCCGAAGATCCGCGCCACCTCCAGGCTCCACTGCGCCAGCCCCTCGCGGGCCAGGGTCTCTCCCTCCGCGCCCGGAGCACGCTCGTCGACGATGTCGTCGACGACGCGGCAGAATTCGTACACCTGCTCGAGCGCGCGTCGCTGCTCCTTGCCGAGGAACAGAAACGCGAACGTGAAGTTGGAAGA
>CAZYSW010000977.1:0-1546 GCA_964650105.1 uncultured Nannocystaceae bacterium | reverse complement strand
GCGGCGCGACAAGCAGCTCGGAGAAGCTCCAGAGCGGACCTTTGGCGAAGAGCCCGCCAACGAGTATCGCGACGGCAGCACGGGCGGAGGACCCGCGAAGGGCGGCGGCTGCGGCTGCAACTAGGGACGACGCCACGCGCATCGGCGAACTGCCGAGCCGGCGACGCAATCCAGCGTGAGTCGAAGCGTGGCGGCGCGCGAGCACGCGCTACTCGAAATCCAGGCCCAAAAGCAGCGTGAGTTCGAGGGCGCTGACATGGGTGAGGCCCACGAAGGCCAGGTAGCGATAACGGGTCAGGCCCGCGCGCAAGGCAGTCCTCAAGCTACTCCGGCCCTCCTGACCCAGCTCGAACTTGTGGCTGTAACTTGCGCCGATGCGATTGGAGTAGAAGGCCGAGAGCTCGCGGTCGCGCGCGCGGTAGGTGGGGGCCGTCCCAGGCTCGAGACCGATGTAGCGCGGTCGATAGAAGTCGGCCTCGCCCTGCGTGTAGTAGCGGTAGCCGAGCGAGAACGTCCCGTGTTCGCCCACGAGGATGCCGAGGTCCGGCGCCAGGGTATGAGAGTACACCCCCCAATCGTCGAAGTAGAATCGGTAGTAAAGTCCGAGCGAAAGGCGGTCTCCCAGGGCGCGGCGTCCGCGCAGGATGGCCGCCGATCGCAGCCGTTCGTCCGGCACGGCTTCCGGAACACAATCGTCCATGGGAAGGTTACCGTCGTCGAACGGAATGTCTCTGCAGACTCCGGTCTCACGCAGGCCCACGTAGCGGTAGGGACTCGCCTGAAAGCCGGTGACGCGGAGCGACTCGAACGAAGCCTCGACGACGCTCTTCTTGTCGAGCACTTGAGCCAGCGACAGGCGCGCGCCGAGCGAGGCCTGGGGCTTTTTGAACCAGGGATCGCCGGCTTTGCCCACCTCGTCTTTGCTCCCGTACACCGCGAGGCCGAGCGTGGTGTTGTTGTCCGCCATGGCCACGGTCACGTTGGCGACGCCGCCGTGCGACCAGTAGTCATTCTCCGTGGAGTATCGATAACCCCCGGAGATCGTGGCGTTGGAGAACTCGTAGTAGGAGCCCGCCGTGACCTCTTTGCGCACCTCGTGCACGGCCTTCGTGGCCGCGGTCGTGATGTCGATGGAGGCGCTGGTCCAGGCGTCGACGGCGAAGGTCGCTTCCACACCGGCGGATTCGCCCAGGTTGCCGGCGACGCGTTGACGGGGCGACCAGACGGTGGTGGCGTTCGTGTCCGTTCGCGCGTAGAGCGTCGACGATATGCTCGCCAGGCCTACGGGTTGCGTAGAGCATCCCAGCAGGAGCGTGATCGCGGCCAGCGTCAGGCGAGCAAGCAAAGGCACAAGAACCTCAAGTAGCTTTGGGAGCGATTCCCTCCAACAGCAGAGACGTTACACGCGCGGCGGCTTCTTGTGCAGACCACTTGCCGCCCGGACGGTGCCAGTGGCTCAACCATCCGAGCGCGCCCGCGATGGTGAAGGCCGCCACCTTGGCGTCACAGCTCTCTGGGATGGAGCCGTCTTCGACACCGGCTTGCA
>CAZYSW010000976.1:0-1547 GCA_964650105.1 uncultured Nannocystaceae bacterium | reverse complement strand
CTTGCGGGGGTGGGACGTCCTCCAGATCGAGCGGTACGGCGATCACCTCCGATCGGTCCTCGATCGCCTCGACGAAACCGACGGGCACCCGGTCGGGCATGCGCCCGAGCAACGCTCGCGCGGCCTCGAGGAACGAGCGCCGGTTGTACTCCGAGTTGAACACGCAACGCGTGGCCGCCAACGCCGACACCATCTGCGTGAAACCGAAATGGTAATCGCGCTCTTTGGGGTCGCGCTCGGGATACGTGAGCTGGTTCTCGTGGAAGTACAGCACGCGAGGCACCGCGTGCAGTGAAGGCGCGAGACCGACCAACTCGGCCAGCGGCACGTAGCTGGAGGCGAACACCAGGTCGGGCGCCGGCTCCAGGGCATCGGCGCGCTCGAGGACGACGTGGGGCACGATCTGCCGCATTCGCCACTTCCAGTGGCGGCCCGGCAGCGTCACTGTCGTCCAGGTCGCCGGCAGACGGGTGAGCGTGCGCGTGAACGCCGCATGCGATCCGCCCTCGAACGGTTCCACGTACAGAATCCGCATGCGTTTCGCAGAAGGGTAGCCGGTGGGGGCCCGGAGGCGGAACGTACGGCGCCTCGGGCCCACCTCGCGCCGAAGGGCGTAACCTCGGGGTGTCCGTGGGCATTCTGTGAACGGCGCCGGGCCGCTGGCGGCGCAGCGCCCCGAGCCTCACGTGGAGGTCAGCATGAAACGGTACGTGCTCGACTTCGAAGGTCCCGAATCCGACTGCATGCCGGCGGAAGAACCGTCGCGGATCTGCCGCACGATCGCGCGGCGCGACTTCTTGATGCGGGCGGCCAGCGGCACGGTCATCGTAGCGCTCGGCGGCGGGCTCTATGCCGTGTCGGACCGCTTGACCCGGGAGGCTCGCGCCCAGACGCGTCCCGATGGGCGGCCGCGGTTGCCCCCGGGGCAGCGGGTCATCGAAGCGCTCAAACCGATGGGTGGTCAACCGGGCAGCCCCAGCCGCGCCGACGTTCGCCTGCGCGTGCACGGGGAAGTCGAGCGCCCCTTCGAGCTCGACTTCGCCGGGCTGGCGAAGATGGAGGTCGTGACGCGAACCGCCGACGTGCACTGCGTGACCGGCTGGAGCGTGTTGGGAGCGAAGTGGATCGGGGTCCCAATCCGGGCGCTGGCCGAGCGCGCGAGGGTGCGCGAAGGGGTACGGCACGTGATCTTCGAGGCGGCCCACGGCTACACGGCCAACGTGCGCCTGCCCGATGCGCTGGCCGAGGGCTCGATGGTGGTCTGGGAGCTCGACGACCGACCGCTGCGTCGGCCCCACGGCGCTCCGGTACGGGCACTGGTGCCCGACCTGTACTTCTGGAAGAGCGCCAAGTGGCTCACCGGGATCAAGTTCGTCCGCCGCGACGAGCCGGGCTATTGGGAAACCCGCGGGTACCACAACAACGGCGACCCGTGGAAGGAACAGCGGTATGGCTGAGGCCACCCCCCGACCGCGGGTGCGATGGCGGCCCTGGTTGCGGGCACTCCATCGAGACTGCGGTTATCTGGCCGTGGGGCTCACCTTCGT
>CAZYSW010000975.1:0-1554 GCA_964650105.1 uncultured Nannocystaceae bacterium | reverse complement strand
AGAGACCATCGACTTCGCCATCTACGGCATGCGCAATCAGACGGAGGTGCTCGATCGCCGTCTTCTTCCTCACCCACAAGCACCTCACCGAGGACCTCATTGCGGCGCATCGGCGCGGCGTGAAGATCCGGATCATCCTCGATGCCACCGGGGCCACCAATGGCTACACCAAGCACGAGCTGCTGCGCGCGGCCGGCATTCCTGTCAAGGTGGAGAACTGGGGAGGAAAGATGCACATGAAGTCGGCAGTCATCGACGGCCGCACCGTGGTGACCGGATCGATGAACTGGACGTCGGCCGGCGAGTACACCAACGACGAGAACACGATCATCATCCATAGCGAGGCGCACGCGGCACTCTACGCCGCCTTCTTCCAGCGACTCTGGGATTCGATCCCCGCCCACTGGGCTTTGCACAACCCCGATCCGGAGTCGAAAGACTCCACGACCGCTTGCAGCGACGGCAGCGACAACGACTTCGACACGTTGGTCGACGGCGAGGACCCCGGCTGCCAGGACGATCCTCCACCGCTGCCGCCCTTGCCTCCGTGGCGCATCGCCCCCAAGGGCGACCGCCTGACCTGCGAAATCACGATGTGACGACGCCGCGCACCCGGAGCCGAGCCGTCGCGTCCAGACGGGGATCGAGCGCCCTCAGCGGCTCACCTGGAGCTGATAGGCGGCACAGCTCGCGCCCATCGTGGTTCGGTAGACGCGGATGAAGACCTGCTGAGGCCAGGGAACGGAGGCGTCGTTGGGCGGCGTGCAGCATCCCGGATCGTTGTCGACGAACGACCAGGACGTCAGGCCGATGCCGGCCCCGTTGGTGCCGCCCTCGCCACAGGGCGCGCCCTGGGCCGCGCACTGGCCGGCGACGACGTCGAACACGAATTCCTCTCCCTCGTTGAGCGCGAACTGGATCGTCGGCGTCCCTTCACCAGGTCTCGCGGCAGCCGGGAAGGACACGACGTACCAGTCGAGCGCGTTCTCCTGGGGCACGTTCCCCACCACGCTGAGCTCCATGTCGCCGGGCAGGATCTCGCCGAGATCGGTGGGGTTGTTGCAGTTGCCGCTGATCCCGTCGTCGGGGCACATGCAGCCGTTGTCGATCTCGCCGTCGCAGTCGTCGTCGATGCCGTTGCAGCTCTCGGGGGATCCCGGGTTGATGTCCGGGTCTTCGTCGTTGCAGTCGGACCCGGCAGCACAGCCCACACCGTAGTCGTCGCCGTCGTTGTCCACGCAGTTCGCACCATCGGGATCCGGGCCATCGTCCTCCCCGCTGGTGTACCCGCCGGTCCCGTACGACGTGCTCGTGAAGCCCGTGCCGTCGAAGCTGCCCTCGCCGCCGCCCTCGGTGGCGCTGCCGTTTGCGCTGGCGAACGAGGCATTGCTGGCGCTTTCGACCTCCGAACCCACGGCGCACCCGATTGTGGACCCCACACCGAGCGCCACGCAGAAGCGAATCGCACGCACCCCCGTTCTCACGCGTCCCCAGTGGCCGAGTATAACAGGAATCGAAGGCCGGAAGCGGAAGACCCACCTCGGCCCACAGGGT
>CAZYSW010000974.1:0-1558 GCA_964650105.1 uncultured Nannocystaceae bacterium | reverse complement strand
CGGGGTCAGAAACTGCACGAACGGGTCGACGTGTCGGGTCGCTTCGCGCTCGAGCGCCGGCACGCTCAACAATCCGCGGCAACCGAGCTTGGCCGCCAGCGGCTGAAGCGTGGCCTCGTCGTTCGGATCGACGCCCTCGCCGAGCAGGTAGTCGGAGGTCGTCACGCACAGTCCCGTCCCACTGCTG
The DNA here is from genome assembly GCA_964650105.1 of uncultured Nannocystaceae bacterium. Lineage (GTDB taxonomy): Bacteria > Myxococcota_A > Polyangia > Nannocystales > Nannocystaceae > CAZYSW01. The sequence continues at coordinate 1,371 of CAZYSW010000974.1, read as the reverse complement.
GCGATGGCGCCCCCGTCGAGGGGGAAGCCCAGCGTCTCCAGGGGCATGCCTTGCAACGCGGCGAGGGCCGCCGGCACGGCGTCGTCGCGGCGTCGCTCGCCGGCATAGTCGCCGTCGAGCCACATCAGGTTCCCGGTGGGTTGCTGAACCTGAAGCGGTCCGTAGTCCCGAACCCAGGCCGAGTCGGTGACGATGCGCAACAGCTTGATGCGGGAGCGAAGCTCCGCGGGCAGCTTCATGCGGCGCAGAAACGTGCGAGCTTCGGCGCGCGTGTGGCCGTCCTCGATCATCATCCACACGTCGGCGTTGCGCACGCCTTCGCGGGTCACCGCGGCGAGCGTCTCGGGCCAGTCGTCGTTGAAGACCACCAGCAAGGTGTCGGGCGCTTCCCAGTCTCCGCGCAGGGTGCCGATCTCGACGTCATCGGCCACGCGCGTCAGCGTGGGCGGAGGCAGGGCGGAATTCGGTCCGCAAGCCCCAGGGACCAGACAACGCGTCCACAGGGCGATGGGACCGAGTTGAGCGAGGGTGAGCATGCGTGGGTGCCGGCACGCCCGACGCGTCGGGGGACCCGTGCTCGGGTCCGGGGCCTTGGCCGTTGGAGCCTCCAGGGTACGCCAACGGTGCGGCCTCCGGCACACGCTGACGGCCGAAGACGACGTTCCGCCAGGGATTTTGGGTGGGGCCGGGTGGGCGGTTACCCCACGGTACGCGCGACCGAGCGCAGATCGGTGGCCCGACGCGTCGGGACTCCTCGAGATCGCATCGCCGGCCTCAGGCGCGACGCCAGTAGTCGAACTCGTCCTCGATGTCGGCCAGGGGGATGCCGGCACGGGCGTAGCCGTCGCCGAAGTAACTCACGTCGCACACCAGGTTGCAGCGGGTGCCCTCGCAACTGCCGGCCAGACTGCACTGGAGCTGGAGATCCCAGTCGCCGCAGTCGAGGGGCGTCCACGCGTCGGCGATGTCCTCGTCGGGGTTGCCGTCGCGCACCAGGCTGCGGGTGAAGGCCTCTTCGCACCCGAGCTCGAGCACCAGGATCATGCCGACGTCGGCATACTCGACCACACCTTCGGCGGCGTAGGTCAGCATGATCTCCTCGTGGTCGTCGCCGATCAACGCACCGCTGACCAGGGCGACCGCGTTCGCGAGGTTATAGAACGTCAAAATGCTCGTCCGTTGGGCTTTGGGAATCGCCTCGAAGAACATCAAGAAGGTCGCCAGCTCGTAGGCGGCCCAAACCGTGCCTGAGAGCAACTGAATGCACACCAGATAATAGAACGATTGGGAAAAGAGCCAGAGCCCCGCGATTGGTACAATGCCCGCTCCGCCGAGCCAAAGCAATTTGCGCGCGCCGAAGCGGCTGGAGAA
>CAZYSW010000973.1:0-1575 GCA_964650105.1 uncultured Nannocystaceae bacterium | reverse complement strand
CGATGGTGAGGGCCGACAGCGCGACGCGGGCACGCGCACCAGGAGGCTCGTTCATCTGACCGTAGACGAGCGCGACCTTGGACTTGTCGGAGTCGACCTTGTGGACGATGCGATCCCCCGGGTCCCAGTCGGCCTGGATGACACCCGATTCGATCATCTCGAAGTAAAGGTCGTTCCCCTCGCGGGTGCGCTCTCCGACTCCGCCGAACACCGAGAAACCGCCGTGCTTCTTGCCGACGTTGTTGATGAGCTCCATCAGGAGGACCGTCTTGCCGACGCCGGCGCCCCCGAACAGCCCGATCTTGCCGCCGCGTCGGTAGGGCGCCAGCAAGTCGATCACCTTGATTCCGGTGACGAAGGGCTCGACCTTGGTGCTCTGATCGACGAACGCCGGTGCCTTGCGATGGATGGGCCAGTGCTCCTCGGCCTCGATGGGGCCCTGTTCGTCCACGGGCTCGCCCACCACGTTGAGGATGCGACCGAGGGTGGCCTTGCCCACCGGCATGCTGATCGGGGCCCCCGTGTCCTTGACGGGCATGCCGCGGACGAGACCTTCGGTGGCGTCCATGGCGATGGTGCGGACCGTGTGCTCACCCAGGTGGAGCGCCACTTCCAAGATGAGGTTGTCCGGCTTGTCGCTGATTGCGGGATTGGTGACGGCGAGCGCGATGTTGATGTCCGGGAGATGGTCGTCGAACTCGACGTCGACGACCGGGCCCATCACCTGCAGGATGCGACCGGTCTTCTGCGTGCTCACGGTCGGACCGTTGCCGCCACCGATCTTCGTGCCCCCGAGCGGGCCGTCGCCGAACAGCGGCTTGCTCGGAGGAGAGCCGCCACCGACGGAAGGAGGGGTGATGCTGCTGCCAGAAGGAGGGGTGGGGGTCGACATGTGAACTTCTCCGGGCGGGGCTCAGCCCTTGAGGGCCTCGGCGCCGCCGACGATCTCCATGAGCTCTTTGGTGATGGCCGCCTGGCGCTCGCGGTTGTACTCGAGCGTCAGGTCCGCGATCATCTCGCTCGCGTTGTCGGTGGCGGCATCCATCGCCACACGGCGTGCGGCGATTTCGGCGGCCACCGAGTTGAAGAATGCTTGTTGGATGAGGGACTCCAGCGCGACCGGCACCAGGTGCGCCAGGATTTCCTGCCGCCCCGGCTCGAACGTCGGCTCGCGAACGAACCCTTCGGCTTCCGCGGCGGGCCGCAGCGGGAGAAGCTGGAGCTCGGTGACTCGCTGGGTCAGCACGCTGACGAAATGGTTGTAGAACAGGACCACGCGATCCACGCGCGACTCGCGATCCTCGCTCGAGAACAGCTCTCGCCCCCGAGCCGCCACGCGCTTGGACAGATCCACGATGGTGGCCGGGTCGGGCGCCGGGAGTCGGTCGACGACGTTCCAATCTCCGCGCTTGAAGAACGCCGCGGCCTTGTTGCCGACCAGAAGCAGGCTCGTCCGGCGACCAGCCGCCTGCTCGCGATCGGTGAACGCGACGACGGCACGGTTGACGTTGGCGTTGAAGCCCCCGCACAGACCGCGATCGGCGGTCACGACGACGACCAGCGTCCGCTGGACCT
>CAZYSW010000972.1:0-1577 GCA_964650105.1 uncultured Nannocystaceae bacterium | reverse complement strand
GTGCCAGCGAAACGAATGACCGCAGCAGGTCATCCGACTCCGACGTCCAGAAAGACTCCGAGGCCGTGGGTCCCTGGGCCGGAAACACGCGTGCCGGGCGCGCGTAGATCGTGTCGCACTGATGCTCATATCCGGAAAGCGTTGCCGACGAAGCGATGATCTTCGCCGGTCTTGCTCCTGCGCAGATCTGGAGGTGGTCGAGAAGCGCCTCATAGTGCGAGTCGATTGCTCCCAGGCTGTCCCGGAGAAGGTGCAATTCGTCCTGGACACGGAGCGACGGTGTAAATAGTCTCTCGTCCATCGGCAGGGAGGCCGGTGTTGCGTCGCACTGGGGCACGAGGCATCCGTTTCTCGCCTTGCTCCTGCTCGCGTAGGTAAAGCCGTGGCCCTCCCGCGAGCACCTGCCGAAGGGGGCGGACAGAATGCCGCTCATGGCCGCCTGTATAGAGGCGAGAGCGACTTTGTCAAGCGTTCCAACGATCACCGTCGGGAGAAAGCGGTAGATCTCTTGGTCAACAACGTACAGCGGCAGAGCTTCTTCCGGCCAAGGACAGTGGTCTGCCGCGCAGCGATGTTGGAGTGTCCATGTGGCTCGGTCAAACGTGGTGTCGACGGGACCGTCGCAGAAAGGGCACCGCCGCAGAAGCTTGTAGCGGGCGGGCATGGTCGGGTCGGCGGGGCTGGGGGAGCCGGGGGCAGGATCAAGCTCGATCTTGTTCGGAGTCGCATTGTCGCCAACGAAGAAGCCGAGAGAGAACGGGTCGCCATCAAGACGCTCGCGTCGCCGCACGATCTCCGCGGCGGCCATCGCGTCGGCAAATCGCTGGGTCTGTTGAAGCGAGAGGAGGCGAAGCGGGAAGCGGCTCCATGCAGTCACACCTGTCGACTTGCCCCGAAGGCGGTCGTGGAACATGGCAACGAGTAGCAGTCCGAGATACGTCTCGGTCTTTCCGCCCCCGGTGGCGAACCAGATGATGTCGACCGGATGAGCATCAGCCTCGTCAGTCAACGCCTCGAGCGAGGCAAGTATGAAGCCAACCTGGAAAGGGCGCCAGCCTTGGTAACGCCCGCGCGATGCAAACTCCATCGCATCGTTCATCAAGCGGAACGCTCGAAGCAATTGATCATCGCTTCGCAGCGCCTCCACCCCGCGACCCAGACGCCCCGCCTCGACCTCGAACTCCCCGCGGGCCATTTCGGCCTCGGTCCGCATGTCGAGGGACCAATGCTTGGCGGTAGCTCGCTCATCGAGCCGCGGGGGGGACCACTCAAGCTGCCCCCATTGCTGGTGAAGCTCAGCAAGCCGCTCAAGGTGTGGGATGGGGTCGCTCTTGAGGGTCTGGAAGGAGAGGTCGGGTGGAGCTTCCTGCATGCTCCAGTACTTGGGGCGGCGCCGAGCGACGGTGACCTCGTCGGACGTGGACAGCCACCCGTCATCGGACGTTACGCCGCAGTTGATTCCGTAGGCAATGATCTCCCTGTCGTACCGAAATGAGTCGGGAAGGGCTTCCAGCAGGAACGCATTCAGGCGTGGCGGTCTAACGCGAAGAGCTACCTCGTACAGGCACGAGTCCAGT
>CAZYSW010000971.1:0-1582 GCA_964650105.1 uncultured Nannocystaceae bacterium | reverse complement strand
CTCCCCCGGACTCCCCGCGCGCACTTTCACCGCCCCACCACACGCGCCAACCCATCCGCCTCGACACATCTCCCCTCACCCCCGGCGCCGAACCATGGCAACACTCCACTGCGCCCCTGACGAGCCCCTGCCGGGCTCCCCGCACGACCGGCTCGCAACTACGCCCGGATGCATGCCCCATCCGGCTCGCGACCGCGAACCGGCCCGCGATCGTTTTTCTCGCACGACCGGAGCGTTCTTGCGTCGGCGCCGATGCTGCGCAGGCCGGGTGGACGTCACGCGTTCCCGATGACACGGCCCCCGACGACGCCGACCCGTGGCCCGTTCGGGCCTGCTGCCCATCGGGCCGGGTGAGTCTGCGAACGCGGTGAGTCCTTCTTCGGCATCGATCCTCGGTTGCGGACGTCGTAAGGTGGCGTTCGACCGCAGGCGCGAGGTTCAAGGTTGAAGCGCGGCCGGTCGATGGTCTAGGCAAGTGCGCATCCTCTGTGTCGATGACGATCCGCTGGTGCGTCGCGTGTACGCTGCCGTCCTCGGCGATGCCGGACACGACGTCCAGCTCGCCGCGAGCGTCGACGAAGCCGTCGCCGTCCTCGAGTGCGAGAGGTTCGACGTCCTCATCGCCGACTACCGCCTCGGCTACGGACCGCGCGGTACGATCCTCCTGAACATGGCCATCGAGCGCTGGCCCCACATGCGGCGCTTCCTGGTCACCGGCACCCAGCCGAGCCCCGACCAGGCTCTGCTTTGGACCAAGCTCGCCGAACAGGTCCTCCCCAAACCCTGGACCCCATCCCAGCTCCTCGCCCTCCTCGACCCCCCGCTCCGCAAACCCTGAGCCCATCCCTCCGAAAAGCCCATCCAATCCGTGCTTCGGAGCCCGTCTCGATTCCGCGCCCGCAGCCGTGCGAAAATCGGGACGATGGCTTTGCTTGGGATGCGAAAGAAAACCATGGTGCTGGCGCTCGCCGGCCTGGCGACGAGTGGCTGTACGCGGGCCAACCCGGCCTTCGACGGCAGCGACGGTGACGACGGTTCGGGTGCGGAGACGACCGACGACGAAGGCAACACCAGCGCGGGCCCGGCCTCCGGCCCCGACTCCCACACCGGGGTCGACTCCAATTCGGGCCCGGGCTCGGCGACCGACGTCGCCACGACGGGTCCGGTCGACGACACCGGCATCTCCACCAGCCACACGAGCCTCGACGACACCGGCGATCCCGACCGCGACTGTGGCAACGGCGTGAAAGACCCGGGCGAGGAGTGCGACTGGGCCGAACAGGGCCTCGACGGGGTCTGCCACGCCAACTGCAAGTTGAACGACTGCGGCGACGGCACGAAGGCCGCCCCCGAAGAGTGCGACGACGGCAACAACAAGCCCGGCGACGGTTGCGATCCCGACTGCCGCAAGGAGTCCGCCTGCGGTGACGGCATCCTCGATCCCGACGTCGAGGAGTGCGAGCCCAACGTGGGACAGCTCCCCTCCTGCGCCAGCTACGGCCACGAGCAGGGCGCCGTCACCTGCAACGACGAATGCAAGTACGACCCCAGCGGTTGCCACACCTGCGGCGACGGCATCCTC
>CAZYSW010000970.1:0-1586 GCA_964650105.1 uncultured Nannocystaceae bacterium | reverse complement strand
CTCGAGGGTGCCACCCTCGCGCTGGCCAGCGTGGGGTGCAGCGCGCTGGCGGTGCTCGACCTCAGCGAGCGCATCAACGTCCAGACCTACGATGCGGTCAACCTCATCACGTTCCTGGCGACGGGCTTTTTGATGCCCATCCTCGGCTGGCTCCTGGTGTCCAGCCTCGTGCGGCCCGCCCGAGCGGCGTCGGTCGCCAGCGTGGAGGAGGTGCGCCGAGCGTTCGGCCGCTTCCAGCTCTTCGTCGTCCTCACCTTCGGTGCCCTCGCTGCCGCCTATGCGGTGGTGCTCGAGAAGAGCGGCCTCGGTCGCGAAGAGTCGGAGATCATGTGGGCGACCATCAGTCAGGGCATCCTGGTCGCCGAGACCGCGGTCGCCACCTTGCTGTGGGCCTCGCGGAAGCGAGAGAACCGCCACCGCATCCTCATCTTGGGATCGACGGTCGTGCTGCTGCAGGCGTTGCTCTGCATCGGCGTGTACAACCTCGAGGTCGAGTACGTGGCCCTCACTCAGGCCTCCGGTCTCCCGCTTCTGGTGGGCATGGAGGCCTCGCCCTACTGGCTCGCCTTCTTGGTGGTCCTGTGGGCCGCGGGCCTCGGTCTCATCTTGGCCGCGTTGCTGCGCGAACGTGATCGCGCTCGCCAAGGCGAGGTCCAGACCGACATCGACGAGCTCGACGACGAGGAAGACGGCGACGAGCCTTCTCGCTGGCTGCACTGATCCCTCGTTCGCGCGTCCCGGACGCCCGGAAACACCCGCAGCCGCACCGAGCCCGTGCCCGACCGGACACGGGCTCGGTCGTGCATGAGGAACGTCTCTCGCGTCACGGGGGCCGCTCGGCCCGGGCTCGGAGCAGCAGCGCCTCGCGGGACGTTCTTGCCGACCTGCTAGGGCCACGCACCAGACCGCGACACGAGGAGCGCGGTCGGCCGCTCCCGTGAGAGGACGAAGACGGCTCCCGTGAGCGGTCTCCGGTTGTCGGACCCCGTAGAATCCCCGCATAATCCGCACCTGTAGGGGGAGACATGCGCAATCAGAGAACGTGGGTGCGAGCCTGGGTCGTGGCGACGTCGATGCTGGCCGTGAGCGGCTGTTCGGGGGATCGCGTGGAATCGAGCACGGGCGCGAGCACGTTCCCGGGCACCGCGTCGAACTCCGGCACCGCCACCGCCGGCGACACGGGCGACGAGTCGGCCACCGGCACGATGGATTCGGCCGACACCGGCGGTCTCAAGCTCGACATCGGAGCCGCGACCTCGGGCGCCGTCGATACCGGCAGCGAGTGCGCGGAGGTCTCGGAGATGGCGATGGTGGGCAAGCAGCCGGCCGACATCATCGTGGTGATCGACAACTCCGGCAGCATGCAGTTCGAGGCCAACGCCGTGAAGCAGAACATGAACTCGTTCTCTTCGCAGATCTTCCTGGCCAACATCGAAGCGCACGTGGTGCTGATCTCCGCCTACCCCGACGACGATGCCGGTGTGTGCATCGAACCGCCCCTCGGGAGCGGCGGCTGCCCCACGGACGACAACGACGAGCCCTCGCAGATGCGGACGGCTGTCATTGGAGCCGCTCCCGCAGCAGCG
>CAZYSW010000969.1:0-1587 GCA_964650105.1 uncultured Nannocystaceae bacterium | reverse complement strand
CGTCGTGGAACAATCGATTCATCGGCCACCTTCGCGTGCCCGGAGAGGTGCCGCTGCCCGACGCCGGACCCGTTCTGGGGGGGGTCGACGACCTCTCGCGCATCCTGGACACGGAGGTCGTGGACGAGGTCGTGTTCGCGGTCCCCGGACGCTCGCCGGAGGCCTTCGAGGAGGCTCTGAAGGCCTGCGACACGCGCGGCGTGGACGTCCTGCTGACCATGCCGCCGTCGGTCCCGTCGGGGGGGCGGCTCGAGCTGGCGAACGTCACCGGCTTCAACATGCCGCTATTGGGGCTCACGCGGAGCCCCACGGGGGAGGCGCGTCTGGTCGCCAAGCGGATCATCGACATCGTCGGTGCCGTGACCGCGCTGATCCTCGTGGCCCCCGTCATGCTGCTCACGGCCATCGCGATCAAGCTGGAGAGCCCGGGCCCGGTGTTCTTCAAGCAGGTTCGCAGCGGGCGTAACGGGCGCAAGTTCGTGATGTTCAAGTTCCGATCGATGGTCGCGGATGCCGAAAAGCTCCGCGACCAGCTCGCGCACCTCAACGAGATGGACGGCCCGGTGTTCAAAATCAAGCACGATCCGCGGATCACACGCGTGGGGCGGTTCATCCGCAAGACCAGCATCGACGAGCTGCCACAGCTCTTCAACGTGGTCGTGGGACACATGAGCCTGGTCGGACCACGACCGCCGCTTCCGTCCGAGGTGGCTCAGTACGAGCCATGGCAGCGACGGCGGCTCTCGGTTCGGCCGGGCATCACCGGGATGTGGCAGGTGTCGGGGCGCAACGAGATCGCGTTCGAGAAGTGGATGCGGCTCGACCTGGAGTACATCGACAATTGGTCGTTGTGGCTCGACCTCAAGATCCTGTTCCGAACGGTGCCGGTCGTTCTCCTCCACAAGGGGGCGAGCTGAAGCCGACCCTCGCGGGCGCGAAAGTCGGCTTCGTCCGGCACGTCGGCTCGTGGCTCATTCAAAGAGCGGAAGCGCCTCGGTCTCGGGCAGGGCGTCGAAATCGACGTCCGTCTCCGCGGCGGGATCCTGCAGGATCTGCGCGGTCACGAGGCCGTCGAGCGCTCCGTGCTCCTCTACGACGGCATCGATCGACGCCTGCACGTGATGGGGATCGATGACCCAGTCCTCTCGGCTGTAGTAGCGGATCGCACGGCGCCCGGTCGACAACTCGAGGCAGAGCTCGAACGGCTCGGGAGCCTCGCCCTTGCAGTTCCAGCTCCGCACCTTCACCTTGCCCTTGGCGTCGTCTTGGGGGAAGTAGACCGACAGGACGTTGCCCTCGAGGCCCCACTGGAACAGCTCGACGAAGTGCCGCCATTGGGAGGACTTTCCGATGCCTCCGATCCGTCCCCGCTGGTGACGGACGAGCACGAGATGTCCGATCATGTCGCGGCTGTCGGTGGGGATCCGCTCGATCCAGAGCTGGTTCACCACGTGCTTGGTACCTTCGGCCTCGACGATGTCGGGGGCGTCGTCTCGAAGAGAACACACTCCCATCAATCCGACGCCCAGCAGGGCCAGGCCGACGAGCTTCTTGCCGTTGCGCATGACTCGAACCCTACCCCAGCAC
>CAZYSW010000968.1:0-1597 GCA_964650105.1 uncultured Nannocystaceae bacterium | reverse complement strand
TTCCTCGCCTTCCCGAACCTCGACCGGACCTACGACGCGACGGAGCTGTTCCCGTTCTTCCGGAACCGTGTCCTGTCGCCCCGCCGACCCGACTACGAGATCTACCTCGAGCGCCTCGGGCTCGACACCGGCAACCCCGTCGAGATCCTCGCCCGCAGCGGAGGCGGTCGGGCGACGGACACGGTGCACCTCGTCCCCGAACCGGTCCTGTCGCCTTCAGGCCTGATCGAGCTGCGCTTCCTGGCCTCCGGCGTCCGCCATGCCGACCCGGACGGCACCCGCCTGCGCGGGGTGGCAGCCGGAGACCTGCTGACGTTGCGTGACGACGTCGACAACGAGGTCAATCCCTCGGCATTGCTGCTCGACACCGCGACCGGCCAGCCGGTCGGATGGGTTCCGGACTACCTGTTGGACACCGTCCACGGGCTCCGTGAGAGCTACGAGGTGCAGGTGATCGCTGAGGTCATCAACGGCCCCGACACCCCCGCGCACCTGCGGCTGCTCTGCCTGCTGCAAGCCGCCCCTCGTCCGTGACCGACGCTTGATCGCAGGGGGTCCGTGGCTCCGGCCGACGAGCGGCGGTGAGCGCTCGCGGTGACGAGAGCGTTTACCCTGAAGGAGTTCGGCTACGTGCTGCCGGTCGGCGCGTTCACCGATGAGTTCACCGACTGGGCCGGCGCCGGTGACGCGCCGGAACAGCGGGCCGCCGCCTGGCAAGAAGCCGTCTCCACTGCCCCCGAAGGCAAGGTCACCGCCAAACACGTGGCTGCCGTCGTCGCGAAGATGAAGGGCGACGAGGAGCCGGAGAGCAAGGTCACGCCTACCGATGTTGCGCGCGCCCGGGATGCGCTGAAGCGGTTCGACTCTCCTGAGCAGGGCGCGTCCGATCCCTGCGAGGAGCCCAGACCCAACCCGCGGATGTGGTGGACGTGCCCCGTCTGCAAGACGGAGTTCAACGCCGAGCGGTCGCTAGACCTCGGGTGGACGTCGCGTGGCTTCTGCGGGCACTGCGAGGGTGAGCCTGAGCCAATCACTGACGACGAGGGGACCGTCGAGGTCGACGGCGAGGAAGTTGTCGACACGGTCTGCGTGAAGCAGGCGGTCACCGTGGCGGCGCTCGACGCACTGCGGGTCCAACTGCTGGATGACCCCGAGTTCTCTCGGTGGGTAGCGGTGCAGACCGAATTGCAGAAGCGGCTCCCGTCGCGCCCGATGCGTATGGCCCTGTTCCTCCTACAGGGGGGAGATATGGCGTTGGCCCGACTTGGGCTCGACTGGTCGGTGACGCCAGAGGCGCTCAAGCACGCGTACCGGGAAGCGGCGCGTAATGGGCACCCGGACCGTGGTGGGTCCCATGAGAACTTCGTGATGCTGAAGCGGGACCACGACCAGATCGCGGAAATGCTGACAGGTTGGGAGCAGGGTTCGTGAGTCGACCGAAGGTATTCCCGGAGGTCCGAGGCTCCCGTTTGGCGGGAGAACTCGAGCGGAAACGGGCCCTGAAGAGGCTCAATCAGATCAAGAGCAAGAAGGCGGCGACAATGGCAAACAGCAAGGTGACCCCCATCAACAGGACCGTCGCAGACGACGAGGATCC
>CAZYSW010000967.1:0-1599 GCA_964650105.1 uncultured Nannocystaceae bacterium | reverse complement strand
CGACGTGGGGCACTCGCTCTGGAAGCATCCCTGGAACGACGTGAACAGCGTGTTGGTGTCGCAACCGGCGCTGTTGGGCGCCGCGAGGCACGCTGAGCACTCCGCATCTTCGTAGCAGGGGTCGAAGTCGTCGCAGCAGTTCGCGGTGAGGCAACCATCGATGATGCCGGGATCGGACGCCGTCGTGTCGTAGTACACGTCGTGTCCGCAGACGCCCGCCCCGGTGCTTCCGCCCGTGCCCGTCGTGGTGGTCGTCGTGGTGGTCGTCGTGGTGGTCGTCGTGGTCGTCGTCGCGCCACCCGATGCGCCGGCGCCCCCGGTGCCGTCGTCGGCAGGGGTCTCGTCGCTGCTGCAGGCGCTGACGGCGAGGCCGCCCATGGTGAAAAGTCCGAGCCAAATCCAATCCAAGCAGTGGTCTTCATCGTGGTCTCCGTGCGGTCTGCGTCGTCTCGCCGACGCCGGGGGATGCCCGTCGAGGGGGCACCATCCCGTTCGCGAGCCATCGCATGCATCGTTCCAGATGGGGTAGGGAAACGGCCTACCGGTCCCGGTCTCCTCTCCAAGTCGTGGACATGATGGCCATCATGGCGAGGCGGAGCGTGGTCTGGGCGTTCGCCTAGGATGGGGTGTGTGGTGGCCGCGGGCAGCGCTTCGTGCGAAAAAGAACATGCGCGTGCGCAGCGGCCGTGCGGTCCGACTGGGCTCGACACCAGCGTTTGGTCGCGGTGGGCCGCCACGCGTTCCAAGACGGCGTGCTGAGGACCATCGCCGCGCGGAGTGCCTGCCGAGATGGCGCCACCCGCGCGCGGGCCGGGCAAGGCGCCGCTTCGCCGACCCGCTGAGGTTCCGCGGTCGCTGCGGGCCTTCAGAGTGGGCTGGAGCTCTTCGAGCTGGCGTCGAGGGCGTCGCGGGCCTTGTCCTTGGGCTTGCGGTGGGCGTCGCCTTCCGGGGGATGCAGCTCGAGCGGCATGTCGGTGGGCTGGGCGGCTGCCACCCGATCGCGCTCCTCGAGGCTCATCGCGTCCCACACGCTCTGGGGAGGTGCGCGCCGGTCGTCGGGATCGGGGAGCCAGCCGGATTGCGCCAGCGAAAATGAGTGTATCACCGGCAACCTTCGGGGGCCTCGAGGGCGTCCGCAGCGCGTTGTGAAGGGCCACCTCCCCAGGGGCCGAGGCGGGGGCGACCGGGTGGGGTCCACCCGGCCGTGAGGCGGATTTGGCGTGGCGCGGGGCGGAAACGTGGTACGAAAGCGGCGGTTGGCGGCGATCGGCTTCGCCGGTGCCCCCGCCCGCGCGGCCTGGCTCGCCTGGCCCGCGCGACCAACCCCCCAAGCCGCGGGCCGGTGCCCGCGCCCATCTGCGGATGGATCGACCCAAGACTCTTCACCCGGACCGGCACGATCGGTCGCGGGTGCGCACCCAACGCTCGGCGGGCCACGGCCCGAACGGGAGCGTCCATCATCGACATGAGCGGGAATCTTCTCGTCATCAACGTGGATATCCGCGAGATCCGCGTGGCCCTCATCGAGAAGGGCATCATCGCGGAGCTCCACATCGAGCGGCTCAGCCGCCAGAGCACCCTCGGTAACGTCGTCCTCGG
>CAZYSW010000966.1:0-1602 GCA_964650105.1 uncultured Nannocystaceae bacterium | reverse complement strand
AGACCCGTCGCGCCCGCGAGACCTGCCGAGCGATCCTCGACGCATCTCCAACCCAAGTGCTCGACCAGGCCGTCGTCGTCGAGACCTCTGACGCCAAGCGAATTCCGCTCGCCCGGTTCTCGTTGGAGATCCAGCGCCGACATCCGGGACGCATCGCGGTCGTCGTCCATCGAGGATCGCTCCTGTACTGCGGGCGCCCCTCGGGCCGACCTGGGCTCGACTTCGTGGAGCACTTCCTCGACCGTGGCCTCGACCCCAAGGGCCACCCCTACGTCGTGACGGTGCGCGTACGGCCAGGCGACATGCCCAGTGAACTACAGGCTCTCCTCGTCGCCATCCGGGAGGCCGCAGGGTGAACGTCCGCGACGCACAGCGCGACCGACTGCGGCGCACCATCGAGTGGGCGCGCAAGATCGAGGAACACCTGGCCGACGTCAGGGCGAGACACCTCGGGCAGGTTCACTTCCGGCCATCGTCTACCGCCGTCTCGATGATCGGCCTGCGCCCCGACCGTCCGCAGCGGGGGAAGTCGTCCGTCACGAACCTGCGACGGCTCACGGCGAACTTCGAGCAGGAGTTCCGAACGCATTGTATCGACTGCGATCACCGCCGCACGACGCCCGAGAAGCGCCTCCAGTCCTTCCTGCTCAGCACCGCGTATCACAACGACCGGCGGATCATGGGCCTACACGATGACGCAGAGAACCCGGTGGTGTTCATCACCGATGAGCTTTCGCTGCCGGTGGACGATGGCGAGATCGTCTGCGACGTGCTCGCGCTCAACGGCGAACGCCCGGTCGCAATGGAGTTGAAGCCCGCACGGCAGATGAAGCGCCTCGTCGCGCAGGTCACGGGGTATTCCGCGCTCGTCGAAGAGCACATCGACCTCTTCACCGAGTTGTTCGGCGTCGTCCTCGACCGTCCTGTGGACCTCAGGGCGCCTTGCGAGAAGTGGATCGTCTGGCCGCATCCAACCGGCCACGACCGGGACCCACGGGAGGAGGAGCTTGCAGGGCGCGGCATCCGTGTCGTCGGGTACACAGAGGTCGAGGGCGGCTTCGCGTTCCGAGTGGGGCGTTCCCCCCTGCACGAACGATGATTGCGAAAACCGGGCCTCGAAAACCAGCGCGCCCCACCACCCAAGAACGCGCACCGCAACGGCGACGGCCACACGCCGGACACAGAGGGCCCCCTCTGGTGGAGACGAACCCTTTTCCCGGATCAACCGCGTCCAGAAGCGCTCGTTCGGCTTTTCGACCCGATGCGTACTGGGTTTAGGGGCTTCGAGCGGTCCCGGTAGTTGCGTTGCTTCGACGCTCCTTTTTCACGAGGGCGAGGGACCCGGCGCGGATTTCGATACGGAATCTCAGTTTTGAGGACGAACCTTCTCGTCGCTCCACCCGATTGGCTCGGACAAGCTCGACGACCACCTCGTCGCTGGTCTCCATCCCAATCCCATCGAGCACCGCCCAGACGCTCGACGAGCCCACCGCCTGCATCGCGCCGGCGACCCCCTCGTCGTCCATATCGATCTCGATCCGCATCACCGACCCGCACCGAAGCAGTACCGACCACGTCGGAGTAACCACGACGACGATGTGC
>CAZYSW010000965.1:0-1611 GCA_964650105.1 uncultured Nannocystaceae bacterium | reverse complement strand
GCTCTCTTCCACCGACGGGGTGCGCCGCTTGGAATGGAGCAGGTCCTCCAGCGCCTCGACCACTTCCGCGGCCGACGGACGATTCTTCGGATCCTTGGACAGACACCGCGCGATCAGCTCGCCGAGCTCGCTCGGTACGTCGGCGACCTCCTCCACCCGCGGTGCCGGATCCGGTGAGCACACCGCCTTGCCCTTGACCAGCGGGGGTTCTTGCGGATAGGGGAGCTTCGAGGAGGCGAGCTCGAACAGGATCACGCCGAGCGACCAGATGTCGGTCGCGGCCGAGCAGGGCTGGTAGCGCCACTGTTCGGGGGCGACGTAGCTCGGCGTGCCCCAGCCCGGTTCGCCCGGATCGTCCCGGGGTTGCGGCTCCGGCTCGTCCGCGTCGACCCGGAAGGTCTTGGCCAGGCCGAAGTCGACCACCCGGACGCGTCCGTCCCTGGGGATCACCACGTTCTCCGGCTTGAGGTCGAGGTGCAGAACGCCCCGCTCGTGGGCCTCGACCAGCGCGTTGGCGATCGCCAGTCCGATCCTCAGCGCTTCTTGCAGGCTGGGTTGGCGCTCGAGGCAACGCTCGCGGAGGTTCTGCCCTTCGAGGTACTCGAGGGCCACGTAGGGGCGGCCCTGGAACTCTCCGACGGCGTGGATGGTGACGATGTTGGGATGGTTGAATCGGGCGGTCGTTCGGGCCTCGAGGAGGAACGCCTCCATCGCCTCCTTGGAGCCCAGGTGCTCGGTGCTAACGACCTTCAGCGCGGCGCGTCGTCCGAGCTTCGTGTCACGGGCGAGATAGATCTCCCCCATTCCACCCCGCCCGATCAGGCGCATCACCCGGAAGTGGTCGACCCGTGTGCCGGGTCGCAGTACGGTCGGAGACGGAGCACCCGTGGGCGTGCTCCCCGGCGACGTTCGCTGCGGCGTCTTGATCCCCGCGTCGTCCACGACGTGTGCTCGGCGTTCCTGCTCTCGGATCGGCCGTCGCGCCGCGGCCGGCTCAGTCCTCGATCTTCGGGATCCTCATGGTCGTCTGGAGGTGAACGGCTCGGTTGTCGCCGGGACGTTCGGAGACATGGAGGACTTCTCGCAAGGCCTGAATCCACAGGTACGAGATGGCGTTGCGATTCGCGGTCTGGCCCGGCTCGCTGGAGGTCACGGGGATCGAGAAGTCGACGGTGCGCTCCTGCCCGCTCCCCCGGTGCGCGAGTCGAAACGTCGCATGGACGACCGGAGACTCGCCCGACTCGTCGATGTCGTGATGCACCAAAGTCCAGCTCAGGCCCGCGCGCGCGAGCGCGGCCTGCAGCAGCGGTTCGAGATCGTGGGACATGTCGCCCCCGCGGTCTCGAACGAGATCCTGCGCCTGTGCGAGCGCCCGTGACAGCGCGTCGGCCTTCCGCTCCTCGACCATCGACCCGCGGACATTATCTCAGCCTCCGGGCGCCGAAGGAACGGCTCGTTCCGTGGGTTCGAGAAGCTCGCTTTGCACCCGGCGGCGTCTTTCGCGGATGGCCCGAGGCGCGCCGCGGTCCAGCCTCGCCGTGCTCGCGATGTGTTCGGCTCGCTCTGTAGGCGCAGGTAGTCCTTTCCGACTCGCTCAGACCCTTACACGCT
>CAZYSW010000964.1:0-1612 GCA_964650105.1 uncultured Nannocystaceae bacterium | reverse complement strand
CACGACCGCATCAGGAGAGGGTACCTCGACTGGGAACGTGACTACCCACGATGCGACCGGGATCACCACCGGACCGGGCACGACCGGCACCGACACCACGCTCGGCACGGACTCCGGAGATACGGACACGACCGGGGGCAACCAGTCTGCGACCTCGATGAGTAGCGCGACCGCGTCGACGTCCGATGGTTCAACCGGGGCGACGACATGATCGCCCGCGGAGCTTCGTGCGCTCGACGCGGGAGCCCGATCCCGCGGGTCAGTTTCATGTCGACGGTGTCGTCGCAGCATCCGGTGGCGACGGAGTGTCGCTGATCGCCGTATCGGCGGCCGTCTCGGTCGCCGTGCTACCCGTCCGTTCGGGAGCCGTTGCGTCCGGAGCGTTGGCCATCGCTGCCATGAGATCCATGAAGCGTTCTCCCTCCCCGGGGGTCTCGAACGTGAGGATCAACGGGATGTCGTTGCCGAAACGCGACGTGCAGTTCTCCTCGACCACGAACTGCCCTGGATCGAGCCTCACCGAAAAACGTGGCGTGGTCGCAACCTGCCAGGTCGAGGGGCCGATTTCCGCCCGGAACCAGAAGCTGCAGGGGGTCCGGTACATGTCGCCAGGATGTCGAAGGTTCAAGACGAGCTTCCGGTCATCGGACAGCGAAAGCTTTGCATCGCCTCCGTACAGGAGCGACTTGTGCTCGACCGAGTACATCGACAGAGCGATCTTCATACCTTCGAGCATTTGTGATGCGCTCGCGACAGTCGCGCTCGCGTAGGTCGCAGGCTTTGGCGTGTAGCTGCCGGGCGAGAAGGTCGGGGGCTTGACCTTGCCGCAGGCCACTGCGCTCGTGGCCAAGAGTGCGGTGAGCAGAGCTCGGAGCATCGTGTGCGGTTGCATGTCTCGTCTCACTTTCAGGTCCGCCCGAAGAGAATCGTCGCGATCGGGGTCTGAGGGCCGCCGCTACGGTCGGTCGAGCCGGCCAGTCGCGCTGCCTCCTCGAAGACCTGCTCCATGGTGTTGAACAGCACACCCTTGAGCTCTCCGGTCGGAGAGAATCCCCAGACGGTCACCTTGGGGTCCACGTGGGCGAACGACCTCTCGTAGCTCGCGAAGACCGTGCCCGTATTCGGATCGACGAGATACCCCCCGACCTTCGCAGACGCGTACTCGCCCGAGAGCGGGAGAGAAAAGACGATGATCGACGGCGCGAGGCCGACGAAGAAGAAGTAGTTCGAGATGATCATGATTCCGTGGGCGGCCGAGAGATTCCCCTCGGCATAGATGCCCTCGAGACGCGTGATCAGCACCGCCTTGGCTCCCTCGTTGCGCGCGCGCTCCAACAACTGCTGGAGCTCCGCCTCGTTTTGTGGCGCGGAGGCGACCTGTGACTCGCTTTCGACCAGTCCGGCCTTGCGGGCATGCGCCCGATAGGCCCGCCGAAGCTGGCTCAGGCTCTCCTCCTTCGTCTTCTTGTACACGATGGGGAGATCGCTGGGGGCACCTCGGTCACGCCCGTCCAGGATGTCGGTCATCACGAGTTGCGCTTGCTGCCGTTCGGCCGGGCTGACCACCACGGCGGCCCGGCCGTGTCGGTACTTCAGAGAGCTCGCGCCTCCG
>CAZYSW010000963.1:0-1618 GCA_964650105.1 uncultured Nannocystaceae bacterium | reverse complement strand
GCGAAGGACGGTCTCGCGCAGCGTGTTGCCGACGTTAAGCGGGTCCGGGCTGTTCATTAGCATTTCCTAGGCTACGAGAAGAGATGTGACGAGCCCAGCCAAGTCGGCGGGAACATTGGAATAGGCGACGAAGTTCTTGTGAATAATAGGGGGCAATCCAGTTTCCAGAACGATGGCGCGCTCGTATAGCCCCGGCAGTTCAGCGCCGATAGGCGTCACCAACGTCTTAGAGTTTGGGGCATACGCGGCCAACGGACGACCCCACGTTTCTCCCGCCGCTGCATGCTTAACGAACGCGTAATCCGCTGCCACCGCGCTTTTCGAATCATGTTTGTTGCTCTTGAAGTAGTAGGCGCGAGAGTATCCTGTGGTCCGGTATGCGCCCGCGCGGTCAGTGCTCAGCGTTTCCTGCCAACTACAGGTGGATACGTCGAATCGTTGCAGATCAATGGTCGGCATGACCACGCGCGGCAGCGCATCAATCACCTGCGACAGCGGCGGCAAATGCAGCGCGAGGTTCCATCCCGGTCGTGCCACGATCTCAGCGGCGATGTCGGCGCGCTCCAAGTCGGAGCCGATCTCGTCGCTGCGGACGACCACTCGTGGCGAACCATCTACATTGAACTCGTACCGGGCACTTATGCCGGCCGACTGTTCCAACGCGGCAAGGTGTTGGTCCGTCCAAAAGCCAGCGAGCCGTACCTCGCCAGCGTTTCCGAGCACGAGAGTCGGGCCCACCTCCCACTCAAGGACGGCGCGGTTGCTGGGATCTCGTCGAACCTCGATGTACCCCAGGTTCTCCAGTGTCCTCGAGAAACTTCCGGGCGCGAACACAGAACTGTCTAGTTGTCGCGCGATGTAGTCGAGGGCATTGCCATCGCCGGCTCCGAGGAAGCGCACAGCGTCCAATGCGGCCGCCCACGTGCGCTCTACCCCTGGCTCGGTGCGAGGCGTTATGGCAGCAAGATCCAGCTGGTGCTTGGTTGCTTCCGCTTCTTGACGTCGCTCGTGGCGCCGACGGTTCGCCCAGTAGTCGGTCGAATACCGACGCTCCAACCCGCAGTCTTCGCAACGTCCCGGTACGGTTGCCGCCAGCGGGCGGCCACGACGGTCGAGCTCAACCCTTTGCAGCCTTTCTCGGTGAGCACCGGTGTAGAAGCACGACCCTGGCGCAGGCCGGGCGAGACGAGTGGTCGTGAAGCCCCTCGCGGAACGATTCGACTTCCACCACACTTCCGACGGGGCAGCGGGTACAGGGCGTGGCGGCATGCGTGGTTGCCCGAATGCAACCACCTGGAGTGGCTCTTGGGGGGAGTCAGTCTGATCTCCACACAACACCGACAGCGGATCCGCGAGGTCATGCAGCACAGCCCTCTCCCCCCACCCGGACGGGTCAGTAGAAACGGAAGACCGGAGCCCAAAGTTGGCTCGCAGCACTAACTGCTCGCCCTCTGTCATCTCTAATGCATAGTCGCCGTCTGCCAGATCGACGTCCGCCAGATCGATGATCACCGAACCGGCGCCCTCGTCCGGCCAAGTTTCCAAGAGCAATCGCTGATCGTCGGACGCCATGTCCCAGAGTGATACGACGAAGGGTTCACCGGAGTCAGAAATGGCC
>CAZYSW010000962.1:0-1623 GCA_964650105.1 uncultured Nannocystaceae bacterium | reverse complement strand
CCGCGGCGACATCAACCTCGCGTATCCGACCGCGGAGATCGCCGTGATGGGAGCCGAGGGCGCCGTGAACATCATCTTCCGGCGCGAGCTGCAAAATGCGGCCGATCCGGAGGCGACCCGCCGGTCGTTGGCCGAGCAGTATCGCAGCCTGTTCGCGAGCCCCTACAAAGCCGCCGAGCTCGGGTTCATCGATCAGGTCATCCGCCCCGAAGAGACGCGGCGCCGCGTGGCGGAGAGCCTGGCCATGTTGCGAAACAAGCGCCAGGAGAACCCCCGCCGAAAGCATGGCAACATACCCTTGTGAGGCTCTCCTGGCTTCTGCTTGTGGGGCTGAGCGGCGTAGGCTGCGCCTCGTCCGGCCCGGCCAGTCCCCGATCGCTGCACTACGTCGACGACACGCTGGTCTACTCGCCCCCGCCTTCGGCCGCCGCGTACGAGGCGTACCTGCGCGCACGGCTGGCGCTGGAGGCCGACCCTCCCGATCTCGCACAGGCGCGCGAGCAGATCCGAATCGCGATCCGCTACACGCCTCGTGATCCGCACTTGTGGACCACCCTGGCGGTGATCGAGACGGAGGCCGGTGACTACGGGGAGGCGAAGCTGGCCGCGACGAGAGCGCTCGAGCTGTCGCCCGGTTACGCACCGGCCCAGCGCGTGATCGCGACGATCGATGGCGGCCTGGCCTCGACGGAAGCGGTGAACGCCGACGCAGCGCCGTGACGAAGACGGACCGCGCCGTGGCCGTCCGGGCTACGCGTCGTTACAGGAACGTGCTCAGGTACACGGCGAGGCAATACCAGGGCGTGCCGGCGAGCAGCAGGCCCCGGCGGGCGCGCGACAGGTTTTGGCGGCTCCCCCCGGCCAGGATGGCCGCGATTCCCAGGCACCAGGAGAACGCGGCGGTGACGACTGCCAAGGCGAAGCTCTTGAGGACGAAGGGGGCGAGCGTGGGGATGAGCGCCCCGAGGGCCGCGACGCAGGTCAGGCCCACCGGGAGGTAAGCGCTGTAGTAAGCCGCCGAGGACAAGAGGGGGTGAGTCTGCTGCACCGAGGGCTTGCGCAGGTGCGAGATCACCCACGCGAGGAGGAAGATGCTGCTCGCGGCCAGGGCCAGCATCACGCCCCCCAGGGCCAGAATCTCTTGAATTCGCTGGAGGAGCTCCCGCAGGCGGTCGAGGTCGGGCAGACCCAGGAGCGTCGGCGCCAGCATCGTGCTCATCGACCGGAGAATAGCATCGGCGCGCCCCCGCACCATGGGGACCGCGCATCATGCGCAAGGCGGTCGCGTGCGGTCCCGTCCGTCCGCCGCAGGCTGCGGGCCCGCGTGGCCCCCCAAACCGCCGGATCTCCGGAACGGCGACGGGGCTCGAGCTCGACGGCGACGGGTCGGGGGTGAGGGCACCGACGCGCACCGCCTTTGCGGTCGGCGACGCACCGCCCCGCACCCGATCCCGTCCGCGCTCGACCGCACCTCGGTTTCGCGACGCGAACGGTGCCGACGAGCGGCGTACCCACCGCTTGCACGCCCGCTCCCCCTCCGCTAAAAGACTCGCCCCGCCGCGCGCGTGTAGCTCAGCTGGATAGAGCGTCGGCCTCCGGAGCCGAAGGCCACAGGTTCGAATC
>CAZYSW010000961.1:0-1627 GCA_964650105.1 uncultured Nannocystaceae bacterium | reverse complement strand
GCTCCCTACGCCATCGGTGCGGAGCTGGGTGCCCCCGGGGGAGTGGACTTGAAGGCCGAATTCCTGAGCGGACGCATTTCGCTGTGGACCAAGGCCTGGTTCCTCTTCTGGACCGCGAAGTGGGAGAAGACGCTCGTGAGCTGGAAGGGTCGCGAGCTATCCTGGAGGGTCGGCGAACCCATCACCGGGGATGGCATCGAGGGCGCAGGCAGCGAAATCCGCGACCTGCTCGGCATGGTGGCGGCGCCGAACCTAGTGCTCCTCCCCAAGCTCGCCCTGCTACCCGTCCCCGGTTTCCTGGATCCGACGTTGGCTAGCGAGCAGATCAACGAAGCCTTCGACACCCAGGTCACCGAGAACAACGGGATCCGGTTCAATGCCCATCAGGAGTCGGACCTAGCGGCGCCGTGGAAACCCCATACGGAGGGTGGTCGCTGCGACGTGTTCGACCCGGACATCAAGTAAACAGCGTATGAAAGCCCGACCGAATCATCCATTCCGTTCCCGAGACCGCTCCTTGCGAGCGCGTCTTGGGCTCGGGTTGCTCCTCCTCGCCACGCTCGGCTGCGATCGGCAGGCCTCCGTCGAACGGAGCTCCGACACGACCGAGGCGACCCAAGCGACGAGGGCAGCCCCGTCCTACGGGTGGTTCGGTCGGGCCCCTTCCACCACTGCGAAAGAGCGCCGATACGAGCTCGACGTGAGCGGGACCCTGACCCTCGGCGATCAGGCGGGAGCCCCCGATCCCGCCGAGGAGTCTCGTCTCGCTCTCTCGGGCACCTGGGTCGTCGCGCTGCTCGAACAGGACTCCTCGCATGCGACGGTCCTCGCTCGCCTCGAGGTGAAGGACCTTCAACTGAAAGCGCCCCCCTCTCCCGTCGTCACGGCGGAGGAGTACACGGCCCGCGTCCGGCAGGAGCTCGAGCATCCGCTCCTTCTCCAGCTCGATGGGGAAGGGCGGGTCACGGGCGTGAAGACGGCGGAAACCCTCGGCGCACCCGCCTTCGCTTTGTTGCGGTCGATCGCGGTCGGCGCACAGCTGACCCGCCCCCCCGCAGGGAGCGACTCCGCTTGGACCGTTCACGAGTACGACACGGCCGGTCGTTACGACGTCCGTTACTCCCAGCGAGACCCTTCGACCCTCGTCAAGACGAAGCTCCGCTACAGGGAGCTCGACCCGGGCACGGGGCTCCGGGCAGCCAAACCTGGAGATTACCGCGTGCACGCCTCGGAGGGCGTCTACACCTTGACCGAGAGCGGAGCCTCGAGCTCAGTTCAACTCTCCGAAGATCTCGAGGTGAAGCCCTCGCCGGAGATCCCATCCTTCCGGTCCAAGTCGACCCTCCGGCTCCGCCTCCTCACCGAAGGGTCCCTCTCGAACCCGGCGCAGGCGTTGCTCCCGTTCCAGAAGAGTCACTGGAAGGCGATCCACTCCGCCCCCCCTCCCGAGGCCCACCAGTTCGAGCTCGACCTGAGCAAGGTCGACGCCCACACGAGCGTCGCCGAGATCCTGAAGGCGATCGAGGCACTCGCCCCGGAGAAGAACCCCGACGATCGGGACGCGGAGACGCGCCTGTTAACGGTCACGTGATCCCGCGCCGTACTGGGTGAAAATGTCTGGGCGAAA
>CAZYSW010000960.1:0-1633 GCA_964650105.1 uncultured Nannocystaceae bacterium | reverse complement strand
ACCCCGACCGTTGATGCCTCGTTGGTGCCCGGTGGTTGCCTCGGCCCTTCGGGCCTCGCGACCTGGCCTTCGGCGGTTCGAATCCACTCACCCCGACCGTTGATGCCTCGTTGGTGCCCGGTGGTTGCCTCGGCCCTTCGGGCCACGTCATCGAGCGCTTGCCGGTCCCAGACCTCGGACTCGATGATGCGCCAACGGTCTCGGCTGTGTGAGCCAGCCATCGAGCTGTGGCACAAGGCATCGAGAGCCGGGGCGATGCTGTTCGGCTCTTTGCCGTGAGGTGATCTTGCTCGACTTTCTCATCCCGCCGCGGATAAACGAGGTGCTCATCTACCCGAAGCCGGTCAGCATGCGGTGGGGGGCGACGAAGCTCCGCTCGTTCTGCGCCGACACGCTTGGCGCCGAGCCCGAGCTCGACACGGCGTTTCTGTTCACCAACGAGAAGCAGGACACGCTGCTGCTCTACCTCGTGTGCGAGGACGGCGATCAGACGCTCACGAAGAAGCTCGACCGAGGGGCCTTCCTGCTGCCGACGGCCGACCCCAATGGGTCCCCCTTCGTCACCATGCGTCGTTCGGCGCTCTCCAAGCTGTTCCGCTGAGGAGTCATGTGCCGGGGGGGCGGGGTCAGGGCGAGCAGTTGGTGCCGGTCCAGACGTACCACTCGTAGGCGAGCGTGTTCAACGAGGTGCCGCAGCTCGGCAGCGCGGTGACGTCGAAGAGGCGGATGCGGGTGGTGGTGACTTGGGGGCTGAACACGAAGCCCACGTCGCCGCCACCCGGGTTGTTGATGGTGCCGGCGGTCACCCAGGCCGAGCCGTTCCACCACTGGACCGTGGCGGTGCCGAGCGTGCGGCCGCTGTAGCAGATGTCGGAGCAGAGCGAGCCGTCAATGAAGAAGGAGCCGACGACCACGGGGCCGGGCCACTCGTACTGCATCCACTTGCCGTTGGGCGTGGTCCCGTTCGAGATCCACCCCTGGTTGCAGCTGTCCTGCTGGGTGAGGCCGTCGTTCCAGTTGGTCGGCCCGTACTGGCCGCTGCCGCCCCCGGAGTGCGACCCCACCGCCGAGGTGGCCAGGTTGATGGTGCAGCCGCAGTCGGTGTCGTTGGCCTCGGTGCACCCCATCGGGCAGCAGAGATCGCCGCCGACGCATTGGGAGACCGGGGTCCCGCCCCCGCAGGTGCCGCTCGTGCAGATCTCGCCGGTCGTGCAGGGGTTGAGGTCGTCGCAGGCCATCCCCTCGCCGACGGGCATCGGCGTACAGTTGCCGGTCGTGGTGTCGCAGATCCCGACGTTGCAGCCCTGCGTCAGGGTCGAGCAGTCCTTCGGGCTCCCCCCGGTGCAGCTACCGCTCGCGCAGGTCTTGCCGACCGTGCAGAGATCGCTCAGGTCGGTGCAGCTCTCCCCGTCGTTGCCCGGCTCCGGCTCGCAGTCGCCGTTCGTGGGGTTGCAGACGGCGACGTGGCACTCGTTGGGGACGGGGGCGAAGAAACAGTCCTTCGTGGTGCCGCCTCCGCACGCCCCGCCGAGGCAGGTCGTGCCGACCTGGCAGAGGTCGTCCGAGGTGCAGGGGGCGCCGTTCGCGACCGCGACGAGGTCACAGCTGTCGGTGCTCTCGTTGCACACCACCT
>CAZYSW010000959.1:0-1637 GCA_964650105.1 uncultured Nannocystaceae bacterium | reverse complement strand
TCGCCGCCCTGTCGCAGATGTCCGCCCGAGCGAAGCGATAGCGCGGTGAATCGGCGACCTCGGACAATGACTCCAGGTTGCCGGCGTAGGTCAGCTTGTCGACGTTGAGGACGTTCACCGTTCCCGTCCGGATCAGCAGCCTGACGAACGCCGATCCGATGAAGCCGGCACCCCCGGTCACCAAAATATTCATGTCATTCGTGGTGGATGTTCTTGCCGAGACCGTGCCATTCTAATCGACTCCCGGTAGCAATACTCTGGCGCGCGTCACGGTTGCTCCATGGGGCTGCGAGCGAGATGCGCTGCCGCGAAACGTGTCCGAGCCATCGTGCGACGGGAACCCGGGCAGCGCGGTGTCGGCCAGGTTTACACTCCGCGCTCGGGCGTGCTGCGTCATTGGGATAAATTTCATTTAAACCAATTGTTTAGAGTATTGGCACGCGTCGTGCATTCTATTGATAGAACGTTGCTGCAACCAAGGGAGCAGGAAATCATGCGATTCGTTTCCTCCATCGTCGCGGTGCTCGCACTCGGCGGAATGGCTAGCAATGCGCACGCGCTCTTCATTGAAGACACGACAACGTTCTCAGCGACGGGCGTCGATTCCGGCTCCGTGCTGGAGGGTTACGGCTGGGGTGCGGTTAACGAGCTCTCCGGGCCGAAGCTCACGCTTTCCGGCTTGAAGTTCGACTACGTCACCTGGACGCACAAGTTTGACCTCCCGAGCAACGTTTCCGTCGATAGCGCGATCCTGACGGTCTTCCTGCGGGACGACGAAAAGTCGGACGGCGTCGAGTTGGCGGTGGGATATGCCGAGAGCGGCCAATGGGATCTCGGCCTCATCGAGACGGCGAGCTACGCTTACAACATTGCCGTGGGCGCCTTGCTCGACGGATCGTTCACCATCACGGTCGCGTCGCTGCTGGGTGATTTCTTCATCGATCGCTCCGTCCTTCGGATCAACTACACGCCCGTGGCGAGCGTGCCAGAGCCTGCGATGCTTTCGCTCTTGGGCCTTGGGCTCGTGGGAGCCGCGATCGGCTGTCGACGACGATTGACCAAGCGCTAAGTCGAACTGGAGACTTGATTTCGGGGCGTGTGCCTACGTGCGCGCGCCCCCCTGCTCTTTCCCTGGTCTTACGAGCGCGTTTCGTGCGCGTTGATGCGCACGGGCAGCTCGCCGCTCTCGAGGATCAACCGGCGAATAGACGCGATGAACTGCGGGTCCGCGGCGTTGGTCAGGGGATTGAGTCTCTCCGACCGCGCCGCGGCCAGCGCGTCTTTCAGCCGATCGGGAAGCTCGAACTCGTCATTCGCGAGGTAAACGTTCTCGCGCTGAACGAGGTGTCTCGCCGTAGCGAGCTGATGATCGTTGCGATGCTCCCCGAGTGCCGCTCTTCGAGGCATGATCACAATGGGTTTGGCCTGCGTCAGAGCCGCGATCAGAGAGCCCATTCCCGCGTGAGCCACCAGCAGGTCGGCTTCCTTGACCATGCCGTTGAACTCTGCGGGCGAAACGAATGCTCGCCACTCGAAGTGCTTGGGCCGATAGCTGTGAGGGCCTATAGAGCCGATCTGGCCGAACACGTCCTTGCGGCCAGTCGCGGCGCACCATTCGTCGACCGCTTTGACTAGGC
>CAZYSW010000958.1:0-1643 GCA_964650105.1 uncultured Nannocystaceae bacterium | reverse complement strand
TCGACCTCATCCCAGGTCGGGTAGTCGGGCTGCTGCAGCGCGGCGGCGCTCAGCGGCTGCCCGAAGGCGAGCAGGAGCCCCGCGGGCAGGCCGGCGGCCGCCGCGGCGCGGCGTCGTGTCCTGCGTTCCCCCATGGCGATCCCCCCTGAGCCGCCCGGCCTCAGCCGAGCGTGATGCCCTGGCGCCGCATGAACGGCACCGGATCGGTCAGAGTGCTGTTGCCGTTGACGCGCACGATGAAGTGCAGGTGGCAGCCGGTCGACTGGCCGGTGGTGCCGACCTTGCCGATGGGCTGACCGGGCGCGACATCCTGTCCGATCCTCACCAGGATGCCACCCGACTGGATGTGCGCATAGCCCGTGCCCGTGCCGTCGTGGTGGTCGAGGGCCACGTAGTAGCCCCACGAGCCGTTCCAGCCGGCGTAGGTGACGGTGCCCGCGTGCGCCGCGCGGATGGTGGATCCGCAGCCCCCGCCCGCGAGGTCGACGCCGGTGTGCAGCTGCCACACGCCCGACACCGGGTTGTAGCGCATGCCGAAGTGGGACGTGATGTAGCCGCCGTGCGGGCGCGCCCAGCCGGACTCGGAGATGTAGCCCGCGGCACCCTCGCCGTACTTGGCGATGAGGCCCTGGTTGTACTTGGCGGTCGTCTCCTTGCTGACGCCCTGCAGGTACTTGATGCGGGCGGTGACCTCGGCGATGTCCTTCTCGGTCTGCTCCAGCTTCTTGCGCGCGGCCTCGGCGGCGGCCTGCGCCTCCTGGAACGCCTTCTCGGCGGCGACGCGCAACTCTTCGAGGATCTGCTGCGCGACCTCGGCCTGGTCGGCGAGGGCCTTCGCCGCGTTCCGCAGCTGCCGCGCCTCGTTGTAGAGCGCCGAGTAGCGCTCGCCGAGCAGCAGGTTCAGTTCGAGGTGGCTCAGCAGGGCGTCCTGCGACCCCGGCGCGGTCAGCAGCTGCGGGGTGAGGTCGGCGCGACCCGACTTGCTCATCTCGGCGATGACCTGGCCGGCGACCTTGTACGCCTGGTCGGCCTCCGCCTGCGCAGCCGCGGTCTGCTCGAGCAGTGACTGCGTCTCGATGTTCTGCTCGTCGAAACGCTGCTGCGCCTCCGCGTAGATGGCGCCCTTCGCGTCGGCCTCGGCCTGCGTCTTCTTCGCGGCCTCCTCCAGCCCGGAGAGCTGGCGCTTGAGCTGCGCGGCGAGCTTCTTCGCCTGGTTCGTGTTCTTCTGCGCGGCGACGACTTCGGCCCACGTCGGGTAGTCGTCGGTGCGGAGCGCGGATGCCGACGCCGGCATCCCGAGCAGGGGGAGGAACGCGAGGGCGACGGCGAGCGCGACCACGCGCACGCGACGGGTCAGAGGGCGCACGGATGCGGCATCCCCAGCCCGCAGGCCGACCGAGCGTTCCATAGAGCTCCCCGCATCTCCCGGACCGGTCGAACCGATCAGGAACAACTTCAGCAACATTAGTAACAAAGTTTCAACAGCGACTTGAACCTAACCCGCGGGGCACGCCGCATCCGGGATGCCTCGCCGCGCGTCGCGAGCTGTGCTCGATTGGCATTTCTCAGGCGGCGACCGTATGCTTGGACGTCGGTTGCTGTGCGGTTCGCGCGGCCCCATCGTTTAGTGGCCTAGGACACCG
>CAZYSW010000957.1:0-1645 GCA_964650105.1 uncultured Nannocystaceae bacterium | reverse complement strand
CGCGCAGCGACGACGTGCCCGTCTGCGAGCAACCTCAGCCTCGCGCCGGGGATGCGGGAGGCGACGGCCCGCGCGGCCTCTGGCGGTCTGAGCCGGTCGCGACGCCACGCGAGCACCAACGTCGGCGCCGTCGTCCTCGGACCATCCCGGCGGTGCGACGGACGAGAGCCCGTGACCGCGTGGGTCGAAGGACACCACGCGGAGGCGTCGCGAGAGCCCATCACGCAGCGGGCCCCACGCCGAGCCGCCGGGTCCTCCTCCTAGGATCAGACAGGAGGGCGCGTCGGCCGGGCCGCGGACCTCGTAGGCGAGGTGGCCGTCCGCGAGCGGCATCAGCGAGGAGACGCTCACGCGCCCCCCGGGGACGGAGCGGGGAAGACCGAGATCGGGGAGGGGAGGCCCATGCGCTGCGCGAGGTCGCAGCGCGCGTGCCACCGATCGGAGGTGCTCGAAAGTCTTCGCCGATAGGGATCGACGTCGACGGGGCGCGGTGGCCTCGACGTGGCGCCGCGCCGCGGCCGCACCCCAGCGTCACGCCTTCACTCGATGTAGAAGACGCCGCGCAGGTCCTCCGTGGTCGAGATGGCGCCGCTGCCCTTCCAGGAGCTCGCGCGGAATTGGTAGTACATGCCCTCCTCGAGCGGGGGTCCGCCGTACTCGACCGAGACGGTCGAGCTACCCGTCACGTTCGGGATGCTGTCGTCTTCCCAGACGAGGTTGCCGTAGGCGTCGTAGACCACGATCACGTACTTGTCCTCGCTCGAGTCGTCGGCCCACACGAACGTCGGTGTCCCGCTCACTGCCTCGGGGCCGTCCGCCCCAGGCGAGACGACCGCGAGCGCCTCGGTGACCTTGAATGACGTGGAGAGCGAGACCGTGTCGCCGGGAGCATCCATGTCGACCGTCACGATCTGGGTGCCCGCGATGTTCGGATCGGGATCGCGGACCAGGTCATCGTTCTCGAGCGAGGCGAGCACGACGTAGTTCCCGGCGGGGACGTCTTCGATCGTGAAGGAACCGCTGACGGTGGGGGGACCGGACAGGGGCGCTCGCAGTCCACGGGGGACCTCGCCGCGCACGAACGTATCGTCGAAGGTGGAGGCGACGACGAGGACCACGCTGGTCGACGAGCCGCCCGGCGCGTTGACGATGTTGACCGACCCGCCGATCGATCCGAGCCCGTCGCCGGACTGCGCGAGCACGACACCGGCCACCGGCGCGCCGGCGACCGACACGCTCTCCGGCGTCAGCTGCAGCCCGGCCGTGTAGCCCCGCACCTCGTAGCTGCCATCGGGGACGTTGAAGATGGTGAAGCTCCCCGCCTGGTCGGCCACGGCGCTCACGCCGGCCCCGTCCCGCTCGGCGACGACGAGCACGCCGGCGGCCAGACCACCGCCCTCGACGCTCCCGGAGATGCTCGCGAGCCCCTGCTCCTCGTCGGGGAGCGGGATCAAGGCGACGTCGGTCACTGGCGCCTCGATCACCCATCCGGCTTCGCCCGCGACCGCGAGGCTGCTGTCGATGGGCAGGGCGGCGCGCACGCCGCCGGGGAAGGTCTGGTAGTCCTGCGCGCTCGCGCGCAGCGTGAAGATGCGACCTTCGGCGGGGGCGCCGCTCGCGTCCCGCAGGATCGGCACGGCCAGCT
>CAZYSW010000956.1:0-1650 GCA_964650105.1 uncultured Nannocystaceae bacterium | reverse complement strand
GGGAGGGCCGCGCTGATCGTCGTCCCCGCCCCAGCACCGGGGACGAAGAACGCCTTGACGTCACTCGTCTCCGACGGCGGTGCCGTGGTGAACCACCGCTCCACAGCGAGGCCAGCGAAGGACTCCCACAGCGCTCCCTGCGGGAGCATCGCCAGCATGTCGTAGAGCAACTCGTCGCCGCGCCAGACGGTGCAGACCACGTAGTCGCCGAGCTCGTGCCCATACACCCGTACGCGATGATCGGCGAACAACATGACCTGCTCAGCGGACTCAAAGCTGACCAGGAACTCGTGCTCGGGCTGCTCCAGCGAGACGAGAGCTCGGCCGCGGGAAAATCCGTGCTTGCCTGCGAGCCGGTCGGCAACTCGGGCAGCTTCCTTGCGCGGGAGGTGCTTGGCGGAAGGTTCGACCCGCTCGATCTTCAGGACTGGTGTTTCTTCCATCGTGTTTCTCCGTTCGAGATGGCGTCGCGGAGGCGTACCGCGTCCACCGGGTGCACGCGCCTCGCGAAAGTCCTACACGGCCGAGTTCCTCACGGTGCGTCGGGGACCGGGGTCAAACCCCGCGAGGGCACAAGGAGAGGCTCGTTCGCGGCCGCAGAGATCTCCACGACCCCGAAGCGGCGGACCAGTCCCTCCGCGTAGTGCTCGCCCCAGGTCAGCCCGTCGGGCGCGAAGTCGTCGCCGTCGACCACGGTGATGTCCGCGTCGACCTCGTGCTCGAGGAGCAGGTTCCCGCTCGCCCCGAACGGAGCGAGGAACGGTCGGTCACCGTCGAGCCGCACGAGCGCCTGGCCGAGTGCGCGCTGCATCAACAGGGTCGGGCCGCCGGCGTCGAGCAGGACGAACATGTTAGGCGGCAGCTCCAGGCACTCGAGGAACTCGAGCTCGGGGCTGGCCTCGGGGAGCAGGTCGGTCGGGTCGGGTGCGTCGATCATCTCGCCGGTCTCCTTGCCAGCGCGCTGATCGGCCCTGGCCCCCCTTATACCCACCTCGCAAGACGCCCCCGGAGGTACCGCTGCGAGGCG
The DNA here is from genome assembly GCA_964650105.1 of uncultured Nannocystaceae bacterium. GTDB lineage: Bacteria > Myxococcota_A > Polyangia > Nannocystales > Nannocystaceae > CAZYSW01. The sequence continues at coordinate 623 of CAZYSW010000956.1, read as the reverse complement.
CCCGAGGCCGCGACCTCTTGATCCCGGTCCTCCGTCATGAGTGCGCCTGCTGCGCGGTGTAAGACCTTCCCGGGCCCCGTGCAGGAGGCAAGGAATGAAAAGTTCTTTGCCGCCAGCCACCGTCGAGAAGGTCGACGACAACCTCGATCACGAGCTCGTCCCCGCGCTAGTCGACGAGGTCAACTCCTACGTGGAGGGATCACTCGCGGCATCGTCGAGAGCGAGGTACGAGGCCGCGTGGAACACGTTCACGGGGTGGTGCGCCGCGCGAGGGCGGTCCAGCCTGCCCGCCTCCCCGGCGACCGTGGCGAGCTACCTTGCCGACCGAGCACGGGCGCACAAGGTCAGCACGCTCGCCGTGGAAGTAGCCGCGATCTCGCGCGCCCACCAGCTGGCGCGCGAGACCAACCCCGTGCTCGACGCTGGAGTCCGCGCGACGATGGCGGGGATCCGACGCCGGCTCGGGGTGACGCCTCGACGAGTCGTTCCCCTTCTCGCGTCCGACGTGCGCGCGATCCTCGGACTGCTCGACGACGACCTCGCCGGCCTCCGCGATCGCGTACTGCTGCTCGTCGGCCTCCTCGCGGCGATGCGTCAGCAGGAGCTCGTGGACCGCTCGGTGG
>CAZYSW010000955.1:0-1650 GCA_964650105.1 uncultured Nannocystaceae bacterium | reverse complement strand
CGACCTGGCGATCATCCTGATCGACGCGCGTCACGGCGTGCTCACGCAGACCAAGCGACACAGCTTCATCGTCTCTCTCCTCGGGATCCAGCACGTCCTCGTCGCGATCAACAAGATGGACCTGGTCGCCTTCGACGAGACCGTCTACGATCGAATCGTCGGCGACTACGAGAATTTCGCGGCGCGCCTGGACATCCGAGACCTCAACTTCATTCCCATCTCGGCGCTCAAGGGCGACAACGTGGTGGAGCCGAGCCAGAACATGCGCTGGTACCAGGGCAAGACGCTGATGCGGTTCCTCGAGACGGTGTACATCGGGGCCGACAGAAACCTGCAGGACTTCCGGTTCCCGGTACAGTACGTCAACCGCCCCAATCTGGACTTCCGGGGCTACTGCGGGACGATCGCCTCGGGCATCGTGCGTAAAGGCGACGAGATCATCGTCCTCCCCTCGCGGACCCGGAGCCGCGTGAAGTCGATCGTCACCTACGACGGAGAGCGCGACGAGGCGTTCGCGCCGCAGGCGGTCACGATCACGCTCGAGGACGAGATCGACGTCAGTCGTGGCGACATGCTCGTCCGGCCGGGGAACGTGCCGCACCTGCGCGAGAAATTCGACGCCACGCTGGTCTGGATGGCCGAAGAGCCGATGGTGCCCGGTAAGCAGTACCTGTTCAAGCAGGCCACGCGCACGGTGAGCGGATCGGTCGGCACCCTGCGACACCAGATCGACATCAACACCTTGCATCGCAAGGACGCGTCGACCCTGGGACTCAACGAGATCGGCCGCTGCCAGATCAAGCTCGCCGCCCCCATCGCTTTCGACGGCTACCGCCGTAACCGGGCCACCGGATCGTTCATCGTCATCGACAGGGTCAGCAACCGGACCGTGGGAGCGGGCATGATCCTGGATCTCGAGGCGGACGACGCCATTCAGGACGCCTGGGAAGCAGATCCACGGGCCGATCGACTCGTGGGTTCGACGAGTCGAGTCACGCTCGAGGAGCGGTCTGCTCGGTTCGGACAGACGCCGAGCACCATCCTACTCACGGGGCTGTCGGGCTCCGGCAAGACGACGATCGCACACGCCCTGGAGCGCCGGCTGTTCGAGTTGGGTCGTGCCGTCACCGTCCTCGACGGCGCGAACATGCGGCTGGGGATCAGCAAGGACCTCGGATTCACGGCGCAGGAGCGCTCCGAGAACCTTCGGCGCGGTGCGGAGGTCGCCAAGTTGATGAACGATGCCGGGCTGCTGTGCATCTGCGCCTTCGTGGCGCCCAACGAAGAGATTCGGAACAAGTGCCGCGCACTGATCGGCCCAGATCGGTTCTTGGTGGTTCACCTCGACGCCCCGCTGCAGATCTGCCGCGAGCGCGACCAAGAAGGCCTCTACGGAGCTGCGGACCGCGGCGAGATCGCGAATTTCCCGGGGGTCTCCTTCCAGTACGAGCGGCCGGCGTCTCCGGACTTGGTGCTGGACACCTCGAAGGTCTCCGTCGAGGGCTGCGTCAATGCGCTCATCGAGCTGCTCGAGCAGCGACAGATCATCTGACCTGCGGGCCCGTCAGAAGCTCCAGACCAGGGGCACGATCAGCATCGTCGCTCCCCACACCAGGAGCGACAGCGGCCCACCCACCCGCAGAAAATCGA
>CAZYSW010000954.1:0-1652 GCA_964650105.1 uncultured Nannocystaceae bacterium | reverse complement strand
CCTCGAGAGGCCGGAGCACCACGCCCGCGCCTGCTCGGCGACGGGCAGACCCCACCGGGAAGCCCAAGGCCAACGAGGTCGATCCCGATGGTCCCTGGGAGGGCATGACCGCCGACGACCAGGAGGCGGTCAACCTCATCATCGCCAACGTCGGCAAGGCACTCGAGGCGTATCAGCGGCAACTCGTCGTCGGAGACTCACCGTTCGATCGCTTCGTGGCCGGCGAGGAGGATGCCATGTCGGAGGCGGCTCAGCGCGGCTTTCAGCTCTTCGTGGGCAAGGCCAACTGCGTGGAGTGCCACAGTGGAGCGTTCTTCACCGACCAGTCCTACCGCAACCTGGGCCTCGAGCCGACCGCCGGCGATCAGGGGCGGTTCAACACGGTGAACGCGATCCTGAGCGATCCGTTCAACGGCGCAGGCGAATTCAGCGACGACGCGGTGTTCGGACAGATGTTCCTCGACGATGTCGAGCCCCAGACCGACGACCTGCGGGGTCGCTTTCGCGTGCCCACGGTCCGCGACGCAGCTCGCAGCGCGCCCTACATGCACAACGGATCGTTCGCCACCCTCGCGGACGTCATCGACTACTACGACGGCGGTGGCAGCGACGCCCCCGAGGACGAGCTCGCTGGAAGCCAGGACCCTGCGTTGGCCCCCCTGGGCCTCACCGAGAGCGAGAAGGCGGATCTCACGGCCTTCATCGAAGCGCTCACCGGCGAAGACATCCCGGCCGCATTGACGACGAACACCGCCAACTGACGAAGCCCGCGACGACGAGACCCTGCTCGGTCTCGAACGTGGGCGAGGTCGGCATGACCGTGAAGAGACCATCGGTCGAGGCGTCGGTCGTTCCGCCGCGAACCGCCGTTGGGACGAATTCCCAAACGCCGTTCGGCAGCAGGCGGTCGGCGGCGTGCCGGCGTTCTCGGTCGACGATTGACCCCGGAAAAAAAAAACGCGCTACCATACGCGTGGGATGATGCGGTCGACCGCGATTTGTTCGGCTCTTCTGCTTTGTGCGGCAGGCTTGTTCGCGGGATGCCACCCGAAGTCACCGAAGGACGACGTCGGCGAGGCGAGCACGGCTGGAACGTCCGAAGACTCCACGGACTCTGGTGAGGCCTCGACCACCGCCTCCAGCACAGGTCCCGGCTCGACCTGCGGAAACGGGGTCCCCGATCCAGGCGAGCTCTGCCACAAGAGCTACACAATGGTTGGCTTCTCCCCTATTGCCTTGGGCAGCGGCGACTTCGACGGTGATGGTCGCGACGAGCTCACCCTCTATGACGATGCTCGAGTCTATGTGGTTCGGCTCAGCATGGGGATGCTGTCTGCCGAGGCTCTACCTGGCAATGCTTCGGTCAGCAATCCCCGTTTGCATGCAGGCGACCTCGTTGGCGACGGTGGCACTGACCTGATCGTTGCCGGTGGCGGACGCGTCAAAGTCTTTGAGCGCGTAGAGAACGGTTTCGCCGAGCCCGTCGAACTTCGCTACCTTTGTGAACACGGCCAAGTCGCTCTGGGAACCGGGGAAGCCGTACTCGACGCCGACGGCAACGGAACCGTGGAGGTGTTTGCGGAGGCTCACGGGGGCGCGCAGCTCTGGGTTGCGGGCGGCGGAGACATGGCCCAGGCCGGGCCCCCTTACAC
>CAZYSW010000953.1:0-1653 GCA_964650105.1 uncultured Nannocystaceae bacterium | reverse complement strand
GCCCTCGCCACCACCCAACGGGTGGTCAACCGGGTTCATGGCAACGCCGCGTGTCTGCGGGCGCACGCCCTTCCAGCGGTTGCGGCCGGCCTTGCCCAGCTTGATGAGCTCGTGCTCCTCGTTGCCGACGGAGCCGACCGTGGCGCGGCAACGACTGTCGACCAGACGGATCTCGCCGGACGGCAGGCGCAGGGCGGCGTTCTTGCCCTCGCGTGCGAGCAGCTGGATCGCGGTGCCGGCGGAGCGGCCCAGCTTGGCACCACCACCGGGTCGGAGCTCGACCGCGTGGATGGTCGTCCCCACGGGGATGTTGGCCAGTGGCAGTGCGTTGCCGACCTTGATGTCGGCCTGCGGCCCCGACTCGACGACGGCGCCCACGAGGAGGTTCTTGGGTGCGAGGATGTAGCGCTTCTCACCGTCGTGGTAGTGCAGCAGCGCGATGCGTGCCGAGCGGTTCGGGTCGTACTCGACGGCCGCGACGGTCGCCGGCACGCCGTCCTTGTTGCGACGGAAGTCGATCACGCGGTAGCGGCGCTTGTGACCACCTCCGCGGTGACGCGACGTGATCCGGCCATGGCCGTTGCGGCCGGCGTTCGCGGACTTGCCGGCAAGCAGTGACTTCTGCGGCTTCTTCCTGGTGAGCGTCGAAAAATCGCTCACCGAGCCGCCCCGGCGTCCCGGGGTGGTCGGCTTGTACTTGCGGATGGCCATCAGGAGCTCCTCACAGGCCAGCTTCGAACAGCTCGATCTCGTCGTCCGGGTGGACGGTGACGATCGCGCGCTTGATGTCGGGACGCTTGCCGGTCACCCAGCCACGGCGCTTGACCTTGCCCCTGCGGTTCTGGGTGTTCACCGAGAGGACCTTGACGTCGAAGATCTGCTCGATGGCGATCTTGATCTCGGTCTTGTTCGCCCGGGGGTCGACAACGAACGTGTACTTGTTCTCGTCGATCAGGTTGTAGGACTTCTCACTGATGACCGGCCGGATGATGATGTCGCGGGGGTCCTTCATGGCTCCACCTCCTCATCGGCCTCGGATGTCTCCGCCGCCTCGTCGTCCGTCGTCGGGACGTTCGCGTCCGCGGCGGGCGCGTGCGACGCCTCGGCCGGCTCGCCCGCAGCAAGAACCTGCTGGTCGCCCGCGCGCATGCCGGTCCCGATCAGGTCGAGGGCCGGCTCGGCGAACACCACCACGTCGGCGTTGAGGACGTCGTGCGTGTTGAGCTGGTCGACGATCAGCGTGTGCACGTGCGGCAGGTTGCGGAACGACTTCTCGGTCGCCGCGTCGCGGTCGGCCAGGACGACCAGCGTCTTCCGGCCGGCGATGCCAAGTGCGCCGAGCGCTGCCACGGCGTCCTTGGTCCGGGGCGTCTCGAAGGCGAGGTCACGGACCACGACCACAGCATCGAGGTTGGCCCGGTCGGTCAGGGCCGACTGGAGCGCGGCCCGCTTGACCTTCTTGTTGACGCGCTTGCGGTACTTGCGCGGCTTGGGGCCGTGGGCGATGCCACCGCCGATCCACATGGGCGATCGGGTCGAGCCGTGGCGGGCACGGCCGGTGCCCTTCTGGCGCCACGGCTTGGCGCCACCGCCGGCGACCTCGCCGCGAGTCTTGGTGGACGCCGTGCCTGCGCGCGCCGCCGCCAGCTGCGC
>CAZYSW010000952.1:0-1657 GCA_964650105.1 uncultured Nannocystaceae bacterium | reverse complement strand
ACTCCGGCCGACGGCGTTCGCTGCGAGCGCGAGACGCGAGCGTCGACGCGGCCCGGGGGGCTGCGGACACGACTCCGCAGGACCGGGAGATCGAGTGCTCGACCAGCCGGGCGTGCCTCGCCAAGTGGCCAACAATGCAACGGTGGCGCCAAGGCACACCACTTGCGGTTGCGGGGGCTTCGCGCGCCGGTCCGGCCGGTAGAAACCCACAATCCCCAACGACCTCTCGGAGGATCCCATGCGATCGACTCTCACCAGGCGAGGAATTCCCCTCGCCCTTCTCGGCGCCGTCGCCACCTCGGCCTGCCTGGCCATGCCTGGCCACGACGAGGAGCTCGATGACGGCCGCTCCGCCACCGACGCGGAGGCTCTGACCCTGGTCGGCGGCGGCGCCAACCAGGCCGTCGTCGCGAGCAACGGCCACCCCGTCGACGTCACGGCCTGCGGCGCCGACCCCAACTGCGCCACCGACGTGCCGATGACCGGCACGGTGTCACCTCTCTTCAACGAGGTCGACGACGCCGTACGCAAATTCGTGAAGACCCAATGCGTCGGCTCGGGGGTGCTGGCGATAAGCTACAAGGGGCGGCGCGTGTACAAACGCGGCTTCGGTCGAATGCATGGCGCGGCAATGGAGACTCCGCCGGCGCATTGCCAGAACGACGCCTACGTGGCGAACAGCGACTACGTCCTCCCCGACACCGATGTCAACATCGGCAGCGTGAGCAAGTTCGTCACCGGATCCATGGTGCGCGACCTCGTAGCCCAGCGTATCGCCGAGCGCGGCCTCGAGGCCGTGTACCCGGACCCCACCCAGGCGCTCCTGGTCGACCCGGACCTCGATCTCCTGCCGCCGAAGCTCTTGCGATACCTCGACCAGACGCGGCCCGATGCCGAGTGCCCGCCGGTGGCCATCACCGACATCGCCGGCTGCACCCGCGCCGGATCCTGTGGTGGCTCGGGCCCGGACGAGCGCTGGCAGAACGTCACCATCGGAGACCTGTTGGCCCATACAGCGGCGCTGCCGCGATCGTCGCCGACCTGGGTACAGGCCGTCACCAATGCCGCCCCCCTTCGCGGCCATCAGACGGCCAACGACTTCCATGCTGACGAGCACCAGGTCGTTCGCGCCACGACGCCTTTCCAGGCGGGGCTCGACGGTGCGCGGCAGTACCTCGCCGACACCGCGGGAGTGAACGTGAATGACGTCTACTTCGTCAACCCGTGGAACCGCAACGATCCGACCGCGCAGCCCATCGACGAGATCCTCAGCCTCGTGGCGGGTCGCTGCCTGAGGAACGACGTGAACCCTGCCGGACAGAGCGACACCAACCCGTCGGGCGCGGGGCCCTACACGAACACCGGCTTCGCGATCCTGGAGCGCGTCGTGACCCACCTGCACCCCGCGCCGCGCTTCTCCGCCGAGGACGGTGCCCCCGAGACCCAAGAAGGGTCGGTCGTCGACCTCTTCCTCGAACAGGAGGGCATCGAGGCGGGCGTGCAGAACCAACACGCCATGTTCACCCGACAGAAGATGGTGAGCAACCCGGGCGGGCCCGCGCGTCGGCAATGGGACGACTCGCAAGGAACTTACACCTGGAGACGTGCGAGCTGGATTCGCCCGTTCTGTGTCTGGGATGGCGCGAGCTGCGACTTC
>CAZYSW010000951.1:942-1663 GCA_964650105.1 uncultured Nannocystaceae bacterium | reverse complement strand
ATCCTCGACATCGGCGCCGGCCTCGCGCTCGTCGGCGGGCTCTAACTGCTCTTCGAGAACCTGCAGATCCTGAAGGGGGCCGGGTTCATGCACGCCAAGCTCGCGCTCGTCCTCGTGCTCGTCGGCCTGCACGGATTCCTGCGCGTGCAGCTGAAGCGCTTCCGCACGGGCAAGAGCAACGAGCTCGCGTCCTGGGTCCACCCGGTGGTGCTCGGCGTCTTCTTCGCGATCATCGTGCTCATCATCGCGCGCCCCTTCTGACGGCACGCAGCGCTGCCCGCTGCGCGGGCGGCGTGCAACACCCGCGACCTGGACGACGGCTGCCCGCGTCGCCCTCGAGTCATGGGGAACGCGCGCCTCCCCGGCGACACGCATCGAGAATGCATCGCGGAGCACACGAAGGGGCCAGAAAAGGAAGCGGGCGACTCCTCTCTCCGAGGGGTCGCCCGCTCTTGCTCGCGTCAGCGCTGATTCGTCGAGCCTGACGTCACACGACGCACTCGACGGTCACGCTCTCGCCGGGCTGGGCGTAGGGCACCTGGTTGCCCTCCACCTTCTTGCCGTTCACCGTCAGCTGGGCAGGGCCCGCCTTGCCGCTGTTCTTCACGTGGATCGTGTAGGTCGCCCCGCGGGCCTTCCGCACGACCGTGAACTCCGGCACGTCCTTGGGCAAGCACGGCTGGACGACGAGGCCGTCCCACTCCGGACGCACCCCGAGGAG
>CAZYSW010000951.1:0-932 GCA_964650105.1 uncultured Nannocystaceae bacterium | reverse complement strand
GCTCCGTGCGGTGAATCTCGCTCACGTCCTCGAGGTAGGCCGGGCAGATCTTGGTGTAGTACTCCCAGGCGCGCTCCGGACGACCGATCACCGTCTCGGCGATCATGATCCACGGGTTGTTGTGGCAGAAGATGCCCGCGTTCTCCTTGTACCCGGCGGGATACGTCGAGATCTCACCGTACTCGATGTAGTACTTCGTGAACGCGGGGTTGTTCAGCACGATGCCCCATTTGCAGTCGAGGCGCTCCTTGACCGCGTCGAGAGCCTGCCGCGCCTGGCCGGTCTCCACACCGATCCCGCCCATGACGCAGAAGCCCTGGGGCTCGATGAAGATCTGGCCCTCTTCGTTCTCCTTGGACCCGACCTTCCTGCCGAAGAAGTCGTAGGCGCGCAGGAACCACTCGCCGTCCCAGACGTGATCGAGCACGACCTTCTCCATCGTCGCCACTTCCTTGCGGACGCGCTCGGCCTCGGCCTTGTCCCCCTTACGCTCCGCCATGTCCGCGTACATCGGGCCGATGTGCACGAACATGCCCGCGATGAAGATGGACTCCGCGGTGCGCCCTTCCCGGTTCTCGGTGGTCTGGAAGGACTCACCGGGGGTGGCGCTGACGCAGTTCAGGTTCAGGCAGTCGTTCCAGTCCGCGCGACCGAGCTACGGGAGCCCGGGCGGCCCGAGGTTGTTGATCACGTGGTCGAAGGAGCGCTTGCAGTGCTCGAGCAGCGACTGCGCCTTCGACTCGTCGTTGTCGAAGGGCACCTGCTCGTCGAGGATGCCGAAATCTCCGGTTTCCTTGATGTACGCCGCGGTGCCCAGGATGAGCCACAGGGGGTCGTCGTTGAACCCGCTGCCCACCTCGTTGTTCCCGCGCTTCGTCAGCGGCTGATACTGGTGGTACGCGCTGCCGTCCTCGAACTGCGTCGCCGCGATG
>CAZYSW010000950.1:0-1667 GCA_964650105.1 uncultured Nannocystaceae bacterium | reverse complement strand
GGAGCAGCACGCGGGCGGTCGGGAAGCTCCGGGGTCCGTGGGCGCGCTCGAGGACGTCGAGCGCCCGCTGCAGCCGTCCGATCGCTTCGCCACAACCCCGCGTCTCGGCCAGGGCGATGCCCAGGTTCTGCAGGACTCGCCCGAGCCGGGCCTCGTCCGAGCGGGTCTCGTAGGCCGCAGCGACGTGCTCGAGCCTGGCGATCGCGGCCTCGACGTCGCCGACCCGGAGTTGAATCGTCGCCTCCAGGGCCATCGAGCTCAAGGTGTCGGGATGATCGGCGCGCAGCGTGAGCTTGCGGATCGCCAGTGCCTTCTCGGCGTGGGGCAAGGCGTCCTCGCTGCGCTCGAGCGCGTGCAAGGCCTCGGCGAGGTGATGATGGGCCAGCGCGACGCTGGCGTGGTCGGGGCCGTGCGCGGCGCGGAAATCGGACAGCGCCTGCTCGAACGAGGTCAGCGCGGCCTCCAGCCGACCTTCGGCCAGGTGCAGGCTGCCGAGGTCGACGCGGATCATGGCCACCACCGGGTGCGAGGGGCCCAGCAGCGCTTCGCCTCGCTTCAGCGCCTCGTCCAGACGCGATCGCGCACTCTCGTAGTCTCCCTCCAGCAGGTCCACGACGCCCAGGCCTTGCAGACAGACCAGCGGCAAGAGCTCGCCGGCGTCCTCGTCGTCGGTCTCGACGTTCACCGCCAGCGTATAGGTCCGGCGCGCGTCCTCCAGGCGGCCGATGTCGCGATACAGGTGCCCCACGTTGGCGGCGAGGGCCTTCTGCAAGCGCCCGGACCGGGGGAGCCGGCGCAGCGCGGTCTGGCCGTGCCGATACCAGGTGAGCGCCTCGTCGATGCGCCCCAGCCCGCCGAGCGCGGACACCAGGCTGTAGGCGGCCCGACCCACGACCTCGTCGTGGCCCAACGATTCGGCCAGGTGTGCGGCCTCCTGGAGGGTCGTGACGGCGCGCTCGAGGGCCGCGGTGTGCAAGAGGCCGACGCCGACTTCCAGGAGCGCCTCGGCCTGCACGGGCCCGTAGGGGATCTCCTGCGTCGTCTCGTGAACGCTGCGCGCCAGCGACAGGGCCTCGCCGTAGCGCCCCGCCTCCTCCAGGCTGCGCGCCTTGAGGAGCGTGCGGCGGACCTCCTCGACGCGGGTCGCCAGCGCGTCGTCGTCGGGCGGCGCGGGTGTCGGGGGCACCTCGGTGAGCGTGTGGCAGTCGAGGCGGGGAAGCGCGTCGACGCTCGGCACGGCGGCGATGAGGACCTCGACGTCCGCGGCCAGGAGGATCTCGAGTGTCGCGGCGAAGGCCTGCCGTGCGCGCTCGGAGCACTGCAGGCGGGCATCGTCGACGCTCGTCGCATCGCCGCGCGAGGTCGCGGCTTCGCAGATCGCTCGGCGGTCGGCAGCCCAGCGCCGCGCGTAGCCGTCCAGTCGGGCCGTGACCGCCTCGGCGGTCCGTTCTGCGAATGGCGCCCGCGTGGAGACCAGGGCGCGTACGACCGCTTCCCGCTGCTCGGCGGGCCAGATCGCGGCGACTTGCGTCCCCACGTCGGGGCAACTCGGCCACAGCACCCGCGCTCCCCAAAGGCCTCCCACCGCCGCGAGCGCGGCGCTCGTTCCGAGCGCCGCCCAGCGCCGACGCGGTCTTCGGAGCTCACGCTCGAAGATCCGCAAGAGC
>CAZYSW010000949.1:0-1669 GCA_964650105.1 uncultured Nannocystaceae bacterium | reverse complement strand
GCTGCGTGAAGTCGACTCAGTAGCTCGGCTGATTGCTCAGCGGTATCCGGTCATCATCGTCGACGAGTTTCAGGACACGAACGACGCGCAGTGGGAGTTCGTGCAGCTGCTGGCCGCAAGGAGCCATGTCGTCTTCCTCGCCGACCCGGATCAGCGGATCTTCGAGTACGACGACACGGTCGATCCTCTGCGCCTCGACCAACTCCGCGAGTTGCTCGATCCAGTGCCATTCGATCTCGGCGGCGACAATCACCGCAGCCCCGACGCCGGCATCCTTCAGTACGCAAACGCGGTGATGCGCAACCAGCCCTTGCCCGAGACCGGCGACGTCAAAGAGCTACGGCCATACCCACGAGCTTTCGAGGCTACCGTCCACGCCGCGGTCATCTGGTCGTTCTCTCAGATGCGTCAACAGGGCATCGCCCATCCATCGGTGGCAGTCCTGGCGCGCGCCAACTCGGTCGTCGTTGACATCTCTCGCTTGCTGAGCGAACCGCACGCTTTCAGCAATCAGACGCTGTCGCCCGTCGAGCACGAGGTTGTCTGGGACGCCGATCTCACGACCGCAGCAGCGCTTGTGATCGGCTCGATGCTCGAGTGGGAGGGCGTGGATCGGATGACGGAACTCAGCCGGACCTACGACGTCCTCGGCGACTACTACGAGGTGAAGAACTCGATCAAAGCCAGTGCGACTGCGGTGACGAACATGGGGCGCTTCCGCACTGCCGCCGCGAAGATCCGGGCCGGTCAGGTACCGCGCCAACAGGCGGCGGTGTCAGGTATCGCGGCCGCCTACGACAATGGGCTCACGCTGCGCGGCGATCCAATGGTGGACTGGGTTGCCGCACGCGACGTCCTGGGGGCGACGAGCGGTCTTAGCGAACTCTTCACGAACGTCCGATTCGTGCGCTTCTTCCGCGCTACCGACGAGATCGGAAGCAGGCTGATGGCGCGCTGGCGCGAGACCGGCACGTACTCAAACGCGCCCGACATCATTAGACGTGCGATCGAGGCCAACATCCTAGGCACGGAGCATCGAGAACCAGTCGGGTGCATGCTCATGACGGCCCACAAGGCCAAAGGCAAAGAGTTCGATGCGGTGGTCGTCGTCGATGGACGGTTCCGGGGCAAGTTTTATGAAAATCGCGACGAGGCTGCGCCATATCTCCAAGGTCGGCGACTCCTTCGCGTCGCCATCACCCGTGCCCGTCACAAGGTCATTCTGGTGAGGCCTCACGACTCGATACCTCTAGTCAACGCTTAGCCCCCGCGGTGCCGGTCGCGCCTTCTTTAAGTGCGCGTGCGCCACGTTGATACCGACTGGTTGCTCTCGTTGAGCGCTTGCCAGTATACCCCGCCGGGGTATACTGGATAGGGTAACCCCCTACGGGTATGGAGGAATGATGGCTCCCGGACACAACCACACATCTCAGGCTGCCTTCGACGCGCCAGACGAAGATCTCGTCGTCTGTTCGGTCATGCCGGACAACGTCGTCGTGAAGAGCGAGGCCGAAGCGGCTGGCTACTTCCGTGACTACAAGGGCCAGCGCTACTGGTTCTGCTGCGGTGGCTGCGGTCCCAAGTTCGATCGCGATCCGGAACGCTTCGCCGCTATCGCTTCCACGCTTCCCTCTCCGCGTGAGGTCTTGGAGCAGATGAAGTCGTCCGA
>CAZYSW010000948.1:0-1678 GCA_964650105.1 uncultured Nannocystaceae bacterium | reverse complement strand
CGTACGAAGACCGGCCCTTCGAGCGGGCCGTGGTCGAGGCGGCCGAGCACTTCGGGGCCGAGCCGTACATGCCGGAGGCCTGGTACCGCGATCGGCTCGGCGAGGGACGGATCCGCCCCGAAGACGTCGACGCGATCCTGCAGGCGGATCCGGACACGCGTGTTCGCGGAGACGAACCCGTGCTGGGCGGAAAGCTTCCGCGACGTGGTCTGCGGCGCCTGCTCCTCCTGCGCGGAATCGTCGAAACCGACGATGCCTCGGTGCGGTGGCTCCTGGAGGAGGAGGGCTGGATTCGGCGTTTCGCGAGGACCGCCGACCCGGCCACCACCACGGTGATGCGGACCGACACCCAGCGGTGGTGGGCCGAGGTCGTTCGCACGCATCCCGCTCCCGTGCGGCTGCTCGACGATCCGTTCCAGGGTGATCCGGCCGCCGTGCTGGTCCGGCGCTGGCTGGGCGTCCCGGCGTCGCGCCGCGGGCTCGAGGACGCCCTCGCCAAGGACGCGACCGCCGTGACGGTGGCGAGCCTTTGGGCGGCCACCGCCCGCCGCACGTTCGGACGCCCGCGCCCGGGCACGCCACGATCCACGCTGTCCGTCGAACGGCCGCGCGACGTTCTGTTGCGGGCGTGCGGCCGCGATGCGGACGCCGTGGTCCTGCCCATCCTGATCCCGTTCCTGTCTGCGTTCCTCGACCAGGGGATCGCGTACTGGCCCATGCCCGATCGCGAAGGGGGCCTGTACGCCGCGTTTCGCAGCCTGGTGTCGCGGGGGCGCTGGGTGCCGGTGCCCGGCGCCGCCGAGCTGCGCGCTCTGCTGCAACGGCAGGCCGAGGCAGGGCTCGCACCCGAGGACGTGGTGATCGACGCGCTGGAGGCCATGGCCGTGCCGCCCGAGCGCTGGGCCGACATGCTCGGGGCGGTCGCCCTGTCGCTGCCGGGGTGGGCAGGGATGGTGCGCAAGCTCGAGCACGAGCCCGAGCTCGCACCGCACGTGTGCCCGCCTTGCCGCCTGGTGGACTACTTCGCGGTCCGTCTGACGCTGGATCGCTGGGCGGCCGAGCGCATCGCTCGCCGCGAGCTCGCCCACGCAGGACCGCTGGCGACCTTGCTGCAGCGGCTCCCCGGCCCGCGTGCGCCGGAGGGGGGCACCACGGTGTCGACGGTCTTCGCCGTGTTTCAGGTGGCACAGCTCGCGGGATTGTCGACGCCGGCCATGCTGGAGCTCGACGATCGCGACCTCGTCGATCTCCTCGACGAGCTGGTGCGCTTTTGTGCCATCGAGCGACGGCGGCTGCTGCATCTCGCGTACGAACGCCGGCACCGACACGAGGTGCTGGAGGCCATCGCCGTGCATCGCCGAAGCCTCGACCCGCTGCCGGCGGCCCCCGACCCGCACATTCAGGTGTTGACGTGCATCGACGAGCGCGAGGAGTCGCTGCGTCGCCACCTCGAGGAGGTCGATCCGGGGATCGAGACCCTGGGAACCGCCGGCTACTTCGGCGTGGCGATCAGCTACCGCGGGTTCGACGATGCCCACCCCGCACCGCTGTGCCCGGGCCCGGCACCGCTGCGGGGACGGAGTGCTGATGGGCCGCCACGCACAGCGCCCCCCAGGACAGGAGTCCGGTCGATACCCGTGGCGCGACCGTCTCGTCCTCGCCCTCGTGGTCCTCGCGG
>CAZYSW010000947.1:0-1682 GCA_964650105.1 uncultured Nannocystaceae bacterium | reverse complement strand
GACAAGTCGACCAGGGCGATGCCGGCCGCCGCGCAAGCCGAGGCTGGGAACATCTCGATACTCAGAACCGGCGACCCGGATCGTGACGCGTGGATCGAGCCGTTTCTCGCTGAGGTGTCCCTGTTCCCGGCAGGCGCGCACGACGACCAGGTCGATGCGCTGGCTGATGCGCTGAATGAGCTCGCGCTAGGCAAGCGCGCGCATTCGACTGCTGCGTTGCTTGGATGACGGCGGTAAGCAAATTGCCCCGCCCTCGCCATACCGCGCCTCATGGCGTGGATCACAGACAGCCTGACCAGCGCGATCCGGCGCGTCAACCCGTTTGCACGCGACGACTTCGCCGCTACCCTCCCCAACGTCTTCTCACACCAACTCGCGCTCGCGAGCTACATGTCGTCCGGTATGTTGCGGAAGGTCATTGCGATCCCGGCCGCCGACCGGACGCAGAAGTGGCGCGACTGGCAGGCGGACAAGGACGCGATCACCCTGATCGAAGCCGAGGAGAAGCGGCTCGGCCTGCGCGCCAAGACCAAGCACGCCGAAATCCTGCGCGGCATCGGTGGTGGGGCCATGATCCTCGTTACCGCTGGCGACCACGACAAGCCGCTCAACCCCGAGACGATCGACAAGGGTGGCCTGATCGCGATCAACGTCGTGTCGCGCTGGCAGATTCAGGCCAAGGACTTCGACAAGGATCTCGCCTCCCCGACCTATGGCGAGCCGCGCATGTTCAGCGTTTCCGGAGATGGCAAGCAGCAGGATATCCACCCCTCACGCGTCGTGTGCTTCCGGGGCGACCCGATCCCGCAGGGCACGTCGGTGGCCGACGAGGAAGCGTTCTGGGGTGATAGCCGCCTGCTGCGCGTCTTTACCGAGGTTCGCCGCAGCGACGATACGCAGGCATGGTTCGCCGCGCTGGTGCGCAAGGCCAAGCTGCTGCGAGTAGGGATTCCCGACTTGCTCGATCTCGTCGCAACCGATGCCGGCAAGGAGCAGCTCAATGAGCGTATCCGGCTGATCGCGGAGGGCGAGAGCAGCCTCAATGCCACGGTCTATCGCAGCGGCACCGGCACCGATGATCCGGGCGAGAAGATCGACGATTACCAGGTCGATTGGTCCGGCATCCCTGCCGTCATGGACGCGTTCGATCAGCGCGTGGCCGCTGTGTGCGATATCCCCTTCCCCCGCCTCATGGGCCGCTCGCCTGCCGGCATGAACGCGACCGGCGAGCATGACACGGACAACTGGAACCGCGTCGTCACCGATGGGCAGGAGAACGAACTGCGCCCCTGCCTCGAACGCATCGATCCGCTGTTGCTGCGCTCGGCCGGCGTGGCAAAGCCGGATGACGTATGGTGGACCTTCGCTCCGCTCGACGAGCCGGACGAGAAGGACAAAGCCGAGACCTTCAAGCTGCTGATGGAAGCAGTCGAGAAGCTGATGCTTTCAGGCCTCGTCCCCGAAGTGGCACTCGCAGAGGCGGTGCAGAACCTGATCGAGGAACGCGGTGACCTACCCGGATTGGCCGGTGCGCTGGCAAAGCTTTCCGAGGATGAGCGGTTCGGTGGCAGCGAGGATGATCTCGACGATCCAAGCGCGCTGCAAGCACAGGAGGGAGGTGATCCTGCGTCTGCCGGTGGCGGGGTGGCGCCCGCTCGCCGTGCTGTCGACGACGCCGCGCC
>CAZYSW010000946.1:0-1684 GCA_964650105.1 uncultured Nannocystaceae bacterium | reverse complement strand
CCCAGGTGCTCGCGCAAGATGGGGACGGCCCCGCGCGCTTGCGTGGTTCGGGGAGCATAGGAGGACGGTCGGGCGCACGCGGCCACTCGAGCCCCCGATGCGCTGGGTGGGCCAGCACCCACAACTGCCCCGACCGAAGGTGTGGGGAGCAGTTATGCACGAGACAAGCTTCCGGCCCTCGTCCCGAGTGGCCCAGAAGCTGGCCGCCGCGTCCCGCCCATGGGCCACCGCACATATCGAGCTCCCGCCCTGCGTCGCTCCGAGATCGTCGGCCTCGATGTCGAGGATCTCGCCTTCCCCGTGCGCGCGAGCTCGCGGCGCTCACGGGCCATGGCGTCGTAGTAGAGCTTGACGCGGACCGTGTTGTGGACGCGGGCCAAGAGTTCGACGTCGTCGAAGGGCTTGGTCAGAAAATCGTCCGCGCCGGCCTGCCTTGCCTCTCGTCGAAAGGGTTTGTCGCTCGCGGCCGTGACGAAGACCACGGGGGTGTAGCGGGTGCGGGGCGACGCACGCAGCCGACGGCAGACCTCGAGCCCGTTCATGGAAGGCATCCACACGTCGAGCAGCCTGGTGGAAACGGTCGTCGTCGAGCGCCTCGGCCCGCAACGTCCGGCGCCATGCCCGCGTCGCGGCCGGAAGGTCGCCCCCGGTCATCGCCGCGCGGGCCTCATCGAGCGGATCGGACGCCATCGTGCCCTCCGTGGGACGTTGCAGGGTCGCGCGGACCTCTTCACCTCGCCGCGCGTGGGTGCGGATGCGGCCGTCGGTCAGTCGAGCGGTCGGTCCGTGCGGGCCGCGACCTGACGCGCGTCGGCGACGAACTCGGGCCACCAGGACGCCTCGGGGTGCGCCCCGTGCGCCATGGCCACCTCGAAGAGGTCCGCCAGGATGGCGTTCATCTCGGCGCGGGACACGACGGCGGTCTCGTCCCGGAAGGCTCCATGGATCTTCACCCCCTCGAAGGGCTCGTCGTCCTCGTCCGGGTCGTCGTCGTAGTCGAAGCCCGCGAGCTCGTGCCCGTACCCGATCTCGCGGGCGGCGCAGTGGGCCAGGTGCGTGAGGTAGGGCCAGCTCAAGACCCCCAGGAGGTCCTGGAACAGCGGCAGGTCGGGGTGCGTGCCCGACACGCTCACGACGCGCCCGGGTTCGGTGGACGGGGTGAAGGTGACACGGGATTGGCGTGGGGTCATCACGGTCCTGTGGTGATCACGGGGTGGCGATCACGGGGAAGATGGTCGCGATCTCGTCGTTGCGGAAGAAGAAGTTCCAGGTGTGGCCGCTGGCGGACACGGGCGGCCCGGCGCCGGGATCCTTCGGGAAGCGCTTGTTCCGGATCAGCGCGTCGAGCGCGCTCGTGAGCTGGTCGGCGATCGCGTCCCAGTTCGCCTCCAGTCCGGCCAGGGTGGTCTTGTCGTGCTGCGCTGCCTTGGGGCCCGAGCCGTCCGCCTTCATGAGCGAGTACCTGAAGTGCCTCAGGGAGCCGCTGACGGTGTCCGAGTGCACGTGGATCAGGCGGGGCACCGGGTTCACGTAGTTCGTGACGAATCGATCGGTGTCGTGGCACCCGCTCACGCCGCTCTTCTTGATCCCGTCGCCGATCACCACGTGCTGCTGGGTGTGGTTCGTGATCACGCTTAAGAGGTTTCATCTGGGAAAGGCAGCAGGGGGGAAGTATCGAGGCGTC
>CAZYSW010000945.1:0-1685 GCA_964650105.1 uncultured Nannocystaceae bacterium | reverse complement strand
CTGTTGCAGCGACCCGACGAGCCAGCCCCGCTCACGGCCTCAGGGGAGCCTGGTCTTGGCGTCGGAGTCGGGGCCGGGCTCTCCGGTGGGCTCATGGTCGGCTGGATCGGTGGCCAGAACATCGGGGCCGGCAGCTTCCTGTTCTCGTCGTCGACGGGGCCTGCGGCCTATGCCGCCACGGATCGACAAGCTCATCAGCTCGTCTGCACGGTGGACGGTTCCACCGACACACTCGAGGTGTGGATAGACGGCGAGAAGCTGGAGCTGGATGTTCCCATCACCGATGTCGAGATGACGGACGTGATCGCTGCTGTCCGCTTGGCGGGGGCAGGTTGGGGCATCACCTCCACCAGCGGCATTCCACTTCCGGGGCGCCCCGCAGTGGGCCACTTCGCGATCTGGGATCGGGTCCTCACCCCCGAAGAGATCGAGGCTGACTACCTCGCCGGGGTCGACCCATGGGGCGGGGACCGCCCGGGCGAGCGGATCGAGCGGGTGCTCGACTCGGTCGGCTGGCCTGCCGAGCGGCGCAACATCGCCGCCGGCTGGCACCGCTTGGGTCCCGCCGCGTGGGATCCAGGTGCACCACCGATCGACCATCTTCGCGTCGTCGAAGCGACCGAAGCCGGTCGCCTGTTCGTGGACCGCAACGGGGATGTCACCTTCCACGATTGGCTCCACCCGTTCGTCGACGAGGCGGCCCCGGCGCTCACTCTCGGCGACCCGACCCCGTTCCTGGATGTCCAGGTGGACTGGGACGACGACTGGGTGCGGAACCGGATCGAGCTGAGCCTCCAGGGTGGGGCGTCGATCGCCACCGCGGACGAGGACTCGATCGACGCTGTCGGCGAAGTCGTCATGTCCCGCGACGTCGCACCACGCACGATCGCGGCCGGCCGTTGGTTGGCCGACTGGCTGCTGGCGCTCAGCAAGGACCCCCAGCCGAGGGTTCCGGCGGTCGAGCTCGACCTCGGCACCCTGTCGCTCGAGGACCAGATCACCGCGCTGCGTGCCGACCTCGGGACCCGCATCGCGCTCCGCCTCGCCGAGCCGACCGGCACGCCGACGACCCTCGACCTGATCATCGAAGGGGTCGAGCACTCGATCCGCCCGGACGAGTGGACGGTCCGGTGGTTCGTGGCTCCGGCCCCCGCGGTCGAGCCGTTCATCCCCGAGGTCGACCCCGGCCTGCTGGTGGTTCCGACATCCGCGGACGACGGGACGATCTTCTCCACCGCCGTCTCCTATGCCGATGCGCGGGAGGGGGATGGGGATCTCGTCGTCGACGACGTGGCTGAGGTGCTGATGGTCGGCCAGGCCGACGATCCGATGGTCGCCCAGACGTTCGTGCTGTTCGACGTCGCGCAGTGGCGGTCGATCCCCGGTCCGCTCGACATGTTCTTCTCCGGGGTCGAGCTGGTGGCCGAGGTGTCGTCGACCAGTGAGGTCACGTCGTCGGCGACCCGACTCAACTCAGCGGGAACGAGCTACAGCGCGACCCGATCGGGGACAGGGGTCACCTCGAACTCGTCGCTCCTGGTTGGCCAGATCCGCTGGGCGTCGTCGGACTGGGAGATCGGTGAGGTGTTCGCCACCTTCGACCTCGCCAAGATCAACGCGGCGGCGACGATCACCGCAGCGACCCTCAAGCTGCCGGTCACCCAGGCCAACATCGACACGCCGTT
>CAZYSW010000944.1:0-1689 GCA_964650105.1 uncultured Nannocystaceae bacterium | reverse complement strand
GCTGTTGGACGCGCCGGCCTCGCCGCGCTGATGGTGCTCAGCCCACCAGCGTCTTGAGGAGCGCCATCCCCCGCTCGGCCTCGCCCGGCGTCGAATCGGCGAGCTCGAGGTACACACGCCCGCTCTCGTTGTAGTCCTCGGTGTTCACGCACCAGCGCTCGCTCACGGGCGTCGCCAGCTCGATCTCGGCGGCGAGCCAGTGGAGGGCCGCCTTCACGACGCGGTAGCTGGTGCCCTTGGGGAAGCGGAGCGCGATCTGCGGCTCGGGCGTTCCGTAGCGGCTCTCGCCCTGGCTCACCGTCTTCGTCGCTTGCGTGTTCTTTGTCGTCGTGCTCATCGTCGTCCTCCGCGGCGCGTCGTGCGAAGTGAAGCTGCCCCGTTTCGTTGGACAGGGAACCTAAGCGAGAATGGGCCAACGAAACATGAAGAAGACTGGACGACGGAAGCGGCGAGCATTCACGCCGGAGTACAAGGCGGAGGTGGTGAAGCTGTGCCGCGAGAGCGGCAGGAGCCCCGAAACGATCGGCAAGGAACTGGATCTGAGCGGGAGCCTGGTTCGCACATGGGTGAGGCAGGCCGAGGCCGAGGGCGTGAGCGACGTGTCAGCCTCGGAGAAGGAGGAGCTAAAACGGCTGCGTCAAGAGGTGAAGCAGCTTCGGCAGGAGCGGGACATCCTCCGAAGGGCCACCGCTTTTTTCGTGAAGGAGGCGACGTCGTGACCGTGGACGTGCGCCAATTCGCCCGCGAGGCAGGAGCCTCCATCTCAGCGGTCTGCCGAGCCCTCAATGTGCCTCGAAGCACCGTAAGCGCGCGAGGACGCCTGGCTGAGCGCTCGTGCGGTCGACACGGTGGAGCTCGACGCCGAGATACGCGAAGTCTTCGACGAACTTCCCCCGGAGCACGGACAGGTTGGTTATGCCGCCTCCTGCCCGTGCTGGAAGATGCCGAACTCGCAGTAGGTCTTCATCGTCGTGATGATCTCCTTCGGCATCTTCTGGACGCTGTCCCAGCGGGCGCAGCTGCTCCGAGGCCCGGGCCTTCGATCCATCAAGCGCAGCAGCCGTCCGGCAGTCGCCCATCCGGCCGTGGCTCGCACGACACCACGCGCCCGCGAACATCCAGCGCGATGTGGCAGCAGTCCTCGAGCGCCTTTCGGAGCTGCACGCGTCCGCGCTGGACGCGGGACTTCATGCCGGAGAGCGAGATGCCGACCATCTCGGCTGCCTGCTTCTGCGTCAGACCTTCGAGCTCGACCAGGGTGAGAGCCTCGCGGTACGACGACGGCAACATCGCAACGAAGGGGGCCAGGTAGCCCGCCAGTTCCGCCTCGACGGCGCGGTCGTCCTCGCCGACGTCGAGCCGCTGTTCGTCGCTTCTATCGGCGTCGACCACTCGGTGCTTCGCGGCGACACGCTGGTGGTCGACGATGGCGCTCCGAGCGATCTGGTAGACCCACGGCCCGAAGCGTTGCTCGTCGCGGAGTCCCGCGAGCCCGCGCTGCATGCGGAGGAAGACGTCCTGCACGATGTCGTCGACGTCGACCTCCGAGCGCACGCGACGCGCGATGAACGGCCGCAGCTTCGCTTCGAGCTCGCGCCATGCACCACGCGCCGCCGGATCGATCATGCCGAGCCCTCCGGCGCGCAGCAGGACGGGCCGCAGCACGACTCCCCGCCGCCGGGCTTCACG
>CAZYSW010000943.1:0-1698 GCA_964650105.1 uncultured Nannocystaceae bacterium | reverse complement strand
GGTCTTCGCCTGCGCTGACTGCGACGAGAGTCACGCCTCACTGGAAGAGGCAATCTCCTGCTGCGGTAGCGAGGAGGAAGCGCCGCCGCTCAATCCACGGGATCTGGAAGCGGCTGGCCAACTGAACTGGCTGCGCGAGTTGTCGGCATGAGCCGAGAGGATAACGAGATGAGCGCCGACACCGCTGCGCTGCTGCCGTGCCCGTTCTGCGGGGCTACTGATGCCGTCCGGCTTGACGATGGCGACTCCTGGGATTTTCTGCCTGACGGGGAGCCTGTGACGTGGGCTGTCGTCTGTGACTACAACCGCGGCGGCTGCGGAGGCTCGGGCGGGTTCCGAGACTCTCAGAAAGACGCTATCGCCGCATGGAACCAAGCTGCCGACCGCCTCTCGGCGCTGGAGGAGGAGAACGGGCGGCTGAAGGAGGTATTGGGAACCACTGTGGACGCTCTCGAAAGTGCTATGAGCATGATGGAGCCGTACTACTCCCAAAGCGGCGCGCGCAGAGAGCTTGACGAGATCGCTGAAGCGGCGCGCCTGCTGCTGCCTTATTCCCATACCTATGAGGCCGTAGTGCCGCCGTGCCCTGAGTGCGGAAAGCAGTTCCACCACCGGGACGCCTCGAACGCTCTGAACATGCACCTTTGCAACACGCATCAATGGAGCCTCGCACGGCGGAAGAAGTTATTCGCCGACATCGCGCCGAGAACGGTGGAGTACAAAACGAAGGCGGAATTCCTCGCGGCGGGAGGTGACCAGTGATCATCGACACAAAAACAATTCGTGATTTGATCATCGACACAAAAACAATTCGTGATTTGCACGCCAAGCGCGGGGACCATCCATGGGGCTCGTCTTTCGAGCACGCTGCCTATCAACACATGCCGGAACTTCTCGACGCTTATGACCGCCTCGCGGAGCTGGAGGCGGAGCTTGCAAGTCTGCGCACTGACCGAGACGGCGCAGCCGAGGCTTGCCGGATGCTGCAAGAGGATAAAGCGAGGCTGGAGCAGGACAACGCGCGGCTGCAGGATGCGCTGCTCGAGATCAAGGCGCTGGTGGATACGGGACGCTGGTACTCGGCAATCGCCGGCAGCGTGGCCGAAAAGGCCCTCGCGGGGGAAAGAGGTGACGCATGAGCATCGCAAGCGGATACGGACCGAACTGGTCGACTGACGAATCCCGGGGGCTCGATGCGCAGCGACGAATTGCCGAGCTAGAGCAGCAGCTCGCCGCAGCTCAGGCCGAGGCGCGGGAGCTGCGGGAGCGTGCCGAGAAAGCTGAGCGTAACTATCAGTGGATGGTGGAGCGTGCGGTCGATCAGCACCTGAGCGGCTACCGAGAGCTAGCCCGGCGCGCCGCTGACGCAGAGAACGTGGCCGATGGGCTGCGGGCTGAGCTGGCGCGGGTGCGCGAAATCGTCAGCGGCATGCGCGAGGCGCTGGAAGATATCCGGAGCCTAAGCTTTATTAATTTGGCGATGCAGCCCAATCCGCTCACGCTCACCGCCATGCTTGGCGACATACACCAGATCGCCGACGCCGCGCTGGAACAGGAGGACACGCAATGAGGGAGAAAGCATTTATCTGCGACTTGTGCCATGCGCGGGTGGAGGAGACGAGATGGGATCTTCAAGCCCGCGAGCTGTACCTGAAAGTCTACCTCCCGAGCAGCAACCCTATGGGGGCTGTGAGTACG
>CAZYSW010000942.1:0-1701 GCA_964650105.1 uncultured Nannocystaceae bacterium | reverse complement strand
GGGTGACGGCAAACAGCGACTTGACTTTCATGCGACTCCGCCTCCGTGCGTGACACCCCTGCGACGCGACGCCGGCCCGGCAACCGAAGCACGCCCGCACGGGGGCGCACGCCTGCGCCGGGCCCAGGCCGCGCCGGATGCTTCGCCCGGCGCGGCCATTGCGCGGCGGTCCGATGCCCCCCGTGCGCCCCGACGCTCGGGTCGTCCATTGGGATGAGGCCGGGTGCCGCGGCTATGCTCGCCACATGTCCTCTCTTCGTCGGAGATGGTGGAGATCGGCGCCGTTGGCCGTGTTCATGCTCCTGGTGGGCATCGTCGTGGGCGCCTCGTTGCGGCCCGCCATCGCGGCCCCGCAGGCGAGGGCCGAGCCGGCGCCGGCCGGGTACTCGCGGTTCGCCAAGCTCGACATGTTCGCCCGCGCGCTCGCGATCGTCGAGCAGCACTACGTCCGACCCGTCGACGACCAGCAGCTCGTGTACGCTGCCATTCGCGGGCTGGTCAGCGAGCTCGATCCGCACACCAGCTTCCTCGCCCCCGACGAGGCCAAGCTCCTGCGCGAGGACATCGAGGGCGCCTTCGGAGGCGTGGGCATGGTCGTCGTGCTGGGGCGCGACGAGGACGGCGGTCGGTTCCTCGACATCCGCGACGTCGTGCCCGATGGCCCCGCCGACCGCGCCGGCATTCAGGCCGGCCACCGGATCCGCCGGATCGACGGCAAGTCCATCGCCCAGTTCCCCGATCTGCAGCGGGCGATCTCCACCATCCGCGGGCAGCCCGGCACCCGGATCCAGGTCACCGTCGAGGATCCCGCGCGCGGGATCCTTCGCACCGTCACCCTCACCCGCGCCGTGATCGACCCCCCCGCGGTCGAGGTCCGCTACCTCGGCGACGGCTACGGCGTCCTGCGGCTGCGTGACTTCCCCGAGTCGGCGGCGCGAGAGATGCGAGAGGGCCTCGCCGAGCTGCGCCAAAAGGCGGGCAAGACCGGGCTTCGCGGCGTGGTGATCGACCTGCGCGACAACGGCGGCGGCTTGCTGGACCAGGCCACGGGGGTCGTCGACCTCTTCGTGGCCGACGGCACCATCGTCCGCACCCGTGGCCGACAGGGGGTGCTCGTCGACGAGATCCGGGCGCGCCGGGTCGGCACCGAGACCGATGTGCCGTTGGTCGTCCTGGTCAACAAGGGGTCGGCCAGCGCCTCCGAGATCGTCGCCGGGGCCCTCCAGGACCACGGCCGCGCGCTGATCGTCGGAGAACGCACCTTCGGCAAGGGCTCGGTGCAGGCCCCCTTCGAGCTCGACGACGGCAGCTTGCTCAAGCTGACCACCGCCCTGTACTACACCCCCGACGACCGACTCATCCAGGCCAGCGGCATCACCCCCGACGTCTACGTCGGCGCGGCGCCCCCCGGTGCGCTGCCCAACCGCGACAGCCGCCCCGAGCTGAAGCCCGAGCGCGAAAACCCGCGCCACCTCGAGCCCGAAGACTTCGGTCGCGTCACCCCACTGATGCGCGACGAGGGACCGGCCATTCGCGCCACGGGCGAGGACCTCCAGCTTCGTGCCGCGGTGCAGCACCTGCAGGCCTGGACCCGCGTCGGGAAGTGAGATGAGACGCTGCACGCCGAGCTCGCCGTGCGTTGGAGGACGCCGATGACCCGGCCGGCGTCGGCACGACCACCGACGAGCCTGGTGGTGTGGA
>CAZYSW010000941.1:0-1705 GCA_964650105.1 uncultured Nannocystaceae bacterium | reverse complement strand
GTGGTCGTGGCCATCGGGCTCGGGCATGCGCGGCCCACCTGGTCCCCCTGGTTCGGTGTCGGCGCGGCGCTGGTCGCCGCCGTCGCCTTCGGTCTGGTCTGGGCGCTGGACGCCCACCCGACCGTCGAGCTGCCATGGCTCGGACCGATGGGGAGCGCCCTCCGCCTGGAGCTCGATCCACTGGCGGCTCCCCTGGTGGTGTTCACCACCTTCCTCGCGGCGCCGATCCTCGCGTTCACGCGAGGCTACCTGCCGGCACAGCTGGCAAGGCACGCGAGACCCGATTCGGAGCAGGCGAGGTTCGTGGCCCTGATGCTCGCGTTCATGACGGCCATGGTCCTCCTGCTCGTCGCACAGGATCTGCTGATCATGTTCGTGGCCCTCGAAGGGACGGCGATCGTGTCCTTCGCGCTCATCGAGTTCGATCGTGCGTCCTCCCGGGCCCGCAACGCCGCCCTGTGGGCGCTGGTGATCACCGTGGGGGCTTCCCTCTTGTTCGTCGTCGGTGCGTTCCTGGTCCTGCGAGACGCGGGCACCATGTCCCTGCCGGACCTGGCGAGCCGGGCGAGCGATCGGAGCGCGTCCCCGCTGGCAGCCGGATGCCTGGTGTTCGGGGTGCTGGCCAAGAGCGCTCAGGTCCCGTTCCACGTGTGGCTGCCCCGCGCGATGGTGGCGCCCACCCCCGTCTCCGCCTATCTGCACTCCGCCACGCTGGTCGCCGCGGGGGTGTTCGTCCTGATGCGGCTGAGCTTTCTGATCGCCGACGCCGCGGGGATCGGCCCGATCCTGCAGGCCATCGGCTTTCTCAGCATCTTCGTGGGCGCCACGATGGCGCTGCACGAAGATCGCCTCAAGCGGATCTTGGCGTACTCCACCATCGCCCAGTACGGGTACGTGCTGGTGATGCTCGGCGTGGGTGGAGCGGCCGGTTGGGTGGGGGCGCCGCTGTTCTTGGTGGCGCACGGTCTGTGCAAGTGCGCGCTGTTCCTCACCGCGGGCGCGCTGGCGACGGTCCTGGGTCGGGACCGTCTGTCGGAGCTGGGCGGCGCCGGGCGAAGCATGCCGCTGTTGGCCTTCTCCAGCGCCGTCGTCGGGTTGGGGTTGGCCGGCTTTCCCGGCACGGTGGGCTGGTTCAAGGACGAGGCGTTGTTCGAGGTCGGGACCCTCGACCTACCGCGCACCGTCCTGACGACGCTGGCGGTCGCGTTCACGGTCGCCTACACGGTGCGTTTTTGGTGGGGGGCCTTCGTGGGCACCCGCCATGGCTCGGGCCGGCCGCCTGCGGCGTACGGCCTGGTGCTGCCGGTGGCTCTCCTGGGCGTCGTCGTGCTGCTCGGCGGGTTGTGGCCCGGTGCGTGGCGTTCGGTCTTCGACCGCGCGGGATCGGTCGTCGCCGGTCGGACCGTGGTGGCCGACTTGGCGTATCACGCCGAGCTCCGCGCGCCCACGGTGATGGCCGTCGTCGCCTGGACCCTCGGCATCGTCCTCGCCGTGGCACGGCGGTGGTGGCAGCGTCCGCTCGCGCACCTGGTCCGCGCCGTGTCGCGTGCGGTGGGCCCCGACCGATGGGCACGACGCTTGGTCGTCACGACGGTGTGGGTCTCGGGCGTGCTGCACGACCTGGAGATTCGGGCCCTTCGCGCGCGGCTCCGCTCCGTGCTCTTGCCGATGGCCCGCCGGGTGGCGCGGGCCGTGCTCGCGCGCG
>CAZYSW010000940.1:0-1716 GCA_964650105.1 uncultured Nannocystaceae bacterium | reverse complement strand
CCGACCTCGCCGATGGGATCGGCGTTCAAGGCGGGCAGCGCGGTCTGGGTGAAGGTCGACCGCTCCCTGTCGGCTGACCGCCTGCTGGCGCACCTCGAGGCCCAGCGGGCCCGCTGGCATGCCCTTTTGGGTGCCGATACCCCTGCGCCGCCGAGCGGGCTCAAGCGGCTGGCGACGACTCTCGGACGGAAGAAGTCGTCCTCGGACACCACGCTGTCGATCGAGGAAGTCGATGCCATCATCGACCGGGAGAAGAACCTCATGTTCAGGGCGCTATGGATCGAACTCGCCTACGCGGGTCCAAGGCTGAGCGAAGCGCTGAACCACTGGCGATGCGATGTCCTGGATACTTCGTATTCGAAGCAGTTCTTCAATGCCACGGTCAAGGGACCGTTGCTCATCTTCGCACACCCGATCCACTCCCGTTACACGGGATCGTTCGAGGAAACGGTGAAGACCAGGAAGCAGGTGCTGAAGGACCGCTACGGCCTCGCGCCACGTCCTGACGCAGGCGGCAGGAACCAGCGCGCCGGATGGAAGGGGATGACGATCTTCAATCCCGACCTGCAGATCACCCACGGGACCTGGACGTGCAACAAGCGAGCGGCGGAGTTCGAGGAGCTTTTCGCCGAGATCCTCGATCTCCACGGCTCTCTCCGGACTGATGCGATGCACCCATACCTGTACGTCAACTCCAAGAATGCCGCCTTCCTGGGCGAGCCGCTAAAGGTCGGCAACGTGGAGGAAGCCTTCGACCGGGCATGCGTCCGCGCAGGGGTGACACCCCATGGCCCGGGCGCCCACATCCATGGCCTACGCCACTTCTATCGCTGGTACGCCACCCACGCGCTCGGGCTCTCCGAGGAGATCGTGCAGCTGATGATGAGGCAGAAGAGCGTCACCAGCCAGCGTGCCTACGGAAAGCGGTCGGGAGATGTCCACGATGCGATGGAACGCCTGAATGAGAGAGGGGATCGCAACCATGAAGCTTGAACTACGAAACGAACTCAACCTCGATGCCTCCGATCAGGAGCCTGGAAGCTACTTCAACGTCGGCAAGCAGCCAGTTCTCCTTCGAGTGCCCGACATCGAGGAGCTCCGCGCCTTGTGGGACGAGTTCGACCGGGAACTTCGATCATCGCTGAAAGAGCTCCTGCTCATGCCCTACGGACAGGTGGTCGAGCGCCTGGGCAAGCTCGGCTTCCGCGGCGCGGAGGCGGAGAAGCGATCGGACGTGCTCTTCGGCTTGCTGACGAGCGGCAACCCCGCGAAGTCGTCGCACTTCCGGAAGTCCGCGATGGCGGAGGCGGCCATCGCCCTCCAACTCATCCCGGATCGCACTCCACACGGAAAGGCGCGCAAGAGGGTCACGCGGGGAGAAGGTTCCATCGAGGAATACGCGCTCTCGATGTCCAAGGACCAGCAGAGGTCGCTCATCGAGGCGATAGTCGACATGGATGACATCGATGGCTGGCTGGCGGTCACGCAAGGCAGCCAAGTGGGCTGGGGCGACCTCCGCGATGGCATCGTGGCCGCGACCGACCCTGCCGCCTTCCTGCACAATCTCGCAGAGCAGGTCGAAAAGCACATGGGCGACCGTGCCGCTCTCGTGAAGCGTCATTCGGGTGAAGGAAAGATCACGTTCGCGCCGTCGTGGTTCGGGCAGTTCCTGGCGCGCAAGGGCGTGTGGGCCTCGCCGGCGAGATATGTCTACAG
>CAZYSW010000939.1:0-1723 GCA_964650105.1 uncultured Nannocystaceae bacterium | reverse complement strand
CGCCAAGCCCTCGGGATCACGACGCTGCCCTGGTGTCGGGATGGAGCCGCACCCAAAGGCGACCGTGGACCCTTTCGCGATCACCGCGACACAGGATGCGGAGCTGTGGATCTCCACCATCTCGCCCGACGTCGAGTGGAGAATCGCCTTGCCCGAAGCGTTGAAGTAGGCAGCCCAACGACCATCGAGCACGGCCTGTGAAGCATACGGTTCGCCCAGAGAGGTGGGATGAATTCGGGCGATTCGCGTTGCGCGAGCAGTCATGGTCCTGGTTTTAGCCGACGGTCGTGCGTTCTTGCCCGGCTCTGGGCTGAGCGAGCATGGCCACGAAATCGTCGGCCAGCTTGTAGGCGTCGCCGTAGTAGCGCGCCGAGAGGTAGTTTCGGTCGCGCAGCGTGAAGCCGTAGTCACGGTGCGCGGGCCCCTCGCGGCCGAGGAGGAAGGGGCCCGTCTCGAAATCGTCAGGGGAGGCGAGGGCGCGGGTGACCTCGTCCTGTACCGTGCTCGGGTAGGTGCGATAATAGTTGCCGAGCCACAGGCGGGTCATCGCGTAGGCCGACAGCTCCTGCGCCTTGGTGAGCGCAGTCGTGCGGCGGCCGTGGAGGGCCGAGCGCCCGTCGATCCGCGCTCGCGCCGCGACGAGCACGCCGTGGCAGATGGCGGCGACGGGCTTGTCGGCGCAGAGGTGGGCCGCGACGAGCTCTTGCACCCGCGTCGACTCGAGGTACTCCTTCATGCCTGGGGCGTGGCCGCCGGTGAGCATGATGGCGTCGTAGTCGTCGGGCGCGAGATCGTCGTAGCGTTGGGGGCCTCGAAAAGGCTCGCTCGCCTCCATCTCGGCGTAGAGGGCACGCGCGTGCCGCCCTGCGCGTAGAAACGGTCGCCAGGGGCCGAAGCCGCGCCCGGTCAGGATCCGAGGATCGGCGCTGGCGGGGCGACCGTCGGGGGTCGCGAAGACCACCTCGTGGCCGGCGTCGAGCAGCGCGCGCCAGGGCACCGCGGATTCGGTGGGATCGAAGTCGCACCGGGGCAAAGGAAAGATCACACGCACGAGGTGACCGTAGCCCGACGCGGCTCTTCGTGCTCGCGTTCGTCGCCTTCATTCTGGCCGCGAACGCTTCATCTTGCGGGGCCGCTGGGGCGGTGACTGTCAAGATTGTTGAAGCGAATTTGTGTCAGCTGGATTGGTCTCCTATCGGCTTCGGGTTCAGCAGCACCACCGGCGGACGCGACCAGTCTCGAGTATTGCCTGTCGCTCGGGCCGGCGCCTCCGCCGGGTGGCGCGAAGCCTCCCGCGCAGGTGGCGGCCGCTACCCTCCGCCATGGCGGCCGCCGGGCGGTGAGCAGGTAGGTGCAGCTGATGGCGGGCACTTGGGGGCTGGCACGCCACTGGCGATGGGCGGCTCGCCGTGGACCCAGCTCGCCCAGCGCCGGCGCATCGCCATCGGCCGAGCGCGGCCGACCAGGAGCGGCGCCGGCCCGAGCGCACGGTGCTGCACCAGGTGGTGTCGGAGCCTGGCCGCATGGACAACGGTCCCAAGAAGGGCTTCGTCGACCCGCCGCTCCGCTCCGGCGGTCCCCAGATCCGCTTCGGCGATCGAAAAATCTGCTCCGGCGATCGAAAAATCCGCTCCGGGGATCCCAAAATCTGCTGCGGCAATCGAAAAAGGGTGCGGCTCCTTTGCGACACCATGGTTTCAGCTACTTGACTACGCGAAGGCGC
>CAZYSW010000938.1:0-1723 GCA_964650105.1 uncultured Nannocystaceae bacterium | reverse complement strand
CGGCACCTCCGTCTCGGATGAGCCAGCCGCGCTCGTAGGCGACAGCCGGGTTGCGGTGGATCTTGTGGCGTCCCGTGCCGGAGGCTGCTCCCTGGCGGGCTGGGACGCCTTCGGCCTTCAGGATTCGCGAGACGGTCCCATGGTTGATCCCGACCTCGCGCCCGACCTCGGTTGTCGACATGCCAGACAGGTAGAGGTCGACGACCTCTTGACGGTTGATCTGCCGCTCGGGCAGCGGGTAGGGATTCGGTCCCCACCTGAGCCCGTTCACGATTCGTGACGCATGGCCAGCGTCGATCCCGAACTCCGGCGCGAGCGCAGTAAGGGTCTCGCCAGCGGAGTGCCGCCGGCGCAGAGCATCAACCTGCGCGGCGCTCAGCTTGGCCTTGCCCGATCGCTCGCCCAACGACCTTGGCGCCCGCCCCTTGCGAACCATGTCTGCCGCGTTGTCGGCGTGGGTTCCGAGAAATAGGTGGGTCGGGTTCACGCATGGCGGGTTGTCACACCGATGACACACCAACATCCCGTCGGGGATCTCGCCGAAAGCAAGGCGCCACGAGACACGACTCGCGATCTCCGACTTGCCGTCGGTGCGAAACCACCCATATCCGGTGGCGTTCCGGCAAGCGGTCCACTCCCAACATTCGTCAGGGCCGCGCCGGTCTACCTTCTGCCAGAAGCGCTCGACCAAACTCACGATGCTCCTCCGTCGTCACGCCACAGGAAGCCGCGCTCGTAGCGGTCCGGGGCGGTCTCGGCGTACTCATGGGCGGCGCGGCACACCCACCGCATCCGCTCCGGGTCATGCACCGCGCGGTCTCGGTCCGCGTGGCACAGGTGATGGGGGTCACACCCCGGGTGCGGGCCGGGCGGGCACGCAGGGGTCCGCATCTCACACAGGCCCTCGCTGCGCTCCCGCAGGATTCGACGGGCCGCGTCGAGCGCGGAGGCCTCGCGGCGGGCCTTGCGGCCGACCTTCGCCAACGGGGTGCGGGAGCGCAGCGGGGTGCGGCGACGGAGAGGCGAGCGCTTCATCACGCCCCCCTCGGGACGGTACGGTCGAAGGCTCGGATCATGTTCGCGGAACGGTTCGACGGGACCAGGTGCGCCGGATTCACGCAACGTCGGTGCATGCACTGGTCGCCACCGACGCAGGATGGGTCCTCGTTGTGACACATATGATCGAGGTCGAATCCCGGGGGTACGGGGCCGACGAAATGCTCGTAGAGCGCCTTGTGGGCCACCCGCTTCTTGCCGCCAATCGACAGCACCCCGTAGCCGTTGGGGGCGACCGAGCCCGTCCAGACGACGCACCCGCTCGATGTGCGCTCCGTGTAGAACGCCGCCCGCTCCGCCAGATCCCCGTGCTTCCGATGGCGTTGCCCCGCCAGTGGGTCGCCATGCCGGGCGAGCCTGGCGCTATGGGCCGAGCACAACCCCTTGGCATGATGGCGGCGGTCGCATCCGTCGACAGTGCATGTCGCTGGCGCCTGACCGTTGGGCGTCTTGACCAAGAACGTCGGATCGCCGTGGCGCTGCCAACGGCGGTAGTGCTTGTCGCACCACCCGCGGCGGGACGCAGGAGACGTGCAGCCAGCAACTGAGCAGTTCATGGCTGAGCCCCCTGCGGCATGGTCCGGTAGAACGCCGCTTCCTCACGCCGAGCGCCGAGCAGCGACTGCAACGCGCTGATCTGGGTCCGCCGAGACTTGACCGCCTCCAT
>CAZYSW010000937.1:0-1726 GCA_964650105.1 uncultured Nannocystaceae bacterium | reverse complement strand
TCTCTCTCGATCCGCAGAACGGAACCGCCCGCTGGCACCGCGCACTCGGCGACGCCAGCGAACAAAGGGTGTCCGCGCTTTCCATCGCTGGTGACACGGTCTTCGTCGGCGGTGACCACCAAGGAACGCTGGCGCAGGACGGCCTCAACGCTTCCTCCCAGGGCCCTCGCGACGGCTTCGTCGCGGCGCTCTCGACGGCGAACGGCCAGGCTACCTGGCTCCGGTCACTCGGCCCCGGCACAACCGCGTTGCTCGGGCTCGGGGCCGACACGGGGTCCCTCGTCGCCCTTGCGGGCTCATTTTCGGATACCATCGAGCTGTCTCCGCTCGACGATCTGGTGAGCGCGGGATCCACCGACGGCTTCCTCATCCTCTTCTCGAAATAACGTCCAACCTCACGCAGGGGGCATCATGCGTTCGTTCACTTCGCTTTCAACCATCGGACTCTCACTCGCGATCGTGGCCGGCCTGGTCGCTTCCTGCGGCGGCGGCGATGTCGTTCCTGAGCCGACCGGTTCGACCACGACGACTGGCGGCGGCGACGGTGGCAGCGGCGGCATCGGTGGAGTGGGTGGGATGCCCACCACCAGCGTGGGTGGCGGCGGGAGCTCATCCGAGTGTGGCAACGGCATCGAGGAAGAGGGCGAAGAGTGCGACGACGGCAACAACATCGACGCCGATGGCTGCGAGGCCGACTGCACGCTTCCCAAGTGCATGAACGACATCGTCGATCCCGGCGAGGTCTGCTACGGCGGCATGATCGACTCGTTCGGCTCCGCGGCGGCGCCTGAGCTACGAGACTTCGCGCTCGTCGACTGCGACGGCGACGGCGACCTCGATCTGATCGCGCTCGGCTCGCCCACGATCAGCGGGATGGCGACGATCGCGGCTCACCTCAACGATGGAACCGGATCGTTCTCGTCCACGCCGGTGACGTCGTCGGCGCTCCAGAGCTTCGCCGTCGGGATGACCGTGGCCGAGCTGGATGGCAACGGGGTGCCGGACCTCGCCGTCATCTACCAGGGCACCGACGGCACCCTCCGCACGTTCCTCGGCAACGGCGACTGCACCTTCACCGGCGACGTGATGGAGACCCTCGCCGCGGCGCCCAACGACGTAGATGCGTTGTTTCTCGATGGAGACGGGAAAGAGGACGTGGTGATGCTCGTGGATACGAGCACGCCTACTTTGGCGGCCCTCCTCTCAACGACCGGCCAGATCGAGTCGATCACCGCGGGCGCGACGACACCCGGCGGCCTGGTGGTTGCGAACGTGGACAACAACTCGGCCTCAGACGTGCTGTTCACCGATATCGAAACCCGCAAGGTCGTGATTCGACCCAACAACGGCGGATCCTTTGGTCTTCCAGCCCAAGCACCGTTCGGTGCGCAGACAACCGGTCCGGTGCCGGCAGGCATCGCGGTCGGTGATCTTGATGGTGACGGCAAGAACGACATCGTCACCGCCAACGTGTCGTCGATCGTTGAACCACAGGACACCAAGCACACCGTGAGCTGGATCATCAACGATGGCACGGGCACGTTCACGCTCGGTGGTCCCGACGTTTCGGTACAAGACCCGGCCAGCCCGGTGGTTGCGGAACATCCGCTGAGCGTTGCCCTCGGCGACGTAGACTTGGACGGTGACCTCGACGTCGTCACCTTCAACGCGGGTTCCCTCACCGAACCGAACCCTACGCGTACCCTCTCGCTGCTCATCAACGATG
>CAZYSW010000936.1:0-1726 GCA_964650105.1 uncultured Nannocystaceae bacterium | reverse complement strand
CGCCCTGCTCGTGGCCGACGTACCCTGGAGGCGCTCCCACCACGCGTGCCACGGCGTGCGGCTCGGAGTACTCGCTCATGTCGAGGCGCACGATCGCGTCTTCACGGTCGAACAGGGCCGCGCCGAGGGCCTTGGCGATCTCCGTCTTGCCCACCCCGCTGGGCCCGAGCAGCAGCGCGGTCAGAATCGGTCGAGCACCGCCGAAGCCGGCGCGGTTGCGGCGAATGAGTCGCGCGATGGTCGAGGTCACGTGCTGGTGGCCCACGACGCGCCGGGCCAATCGGTGCTCGAGATCGAGGACGTCCTGATCGCCCCGCAGCTCGATTCGCTCCTGGGGAAGGCCGCTGCGTTCACTGACGATCTCCAGGAGCATTTGCCGGGTGACAAGTCCCGATCCCGTTCGCACGGCGCGTGCACACGCGAGGTCCAGCAGGTCGAGCGCCCGACCGGGCATGGCCAGACCGGTGAGGAAGCGATCGGCCAGGCGCGTCACCTCCCCGAGCTTCGCGTCGGGGGCCAACGAGACCCCGTGCGCGGCGAGGATTCCGGGGGCGGCGCCGCGCACCGCCTCCAGCAGCGTGTCCCCCTCCAGGGGCTCGAGGCTCAAGAGATCGAGGGCCTCGGCGGCGCCCGAGAACCATGTCATCAGCCGACCCTGCCCCTCGGGAGACACGATGGACACCACGGGCGGGTTCCCGCTGCTCCAGGCCTGGGTCAGGGCACCCAGAACCGGAGGGGCCACGTCGGCGACGACGCGATCGAGGTCGTCGAGGATCGCGACGCCTCCGGCATTGGCGACCGCGTCCAGGTCCTCGCGCAGCGCGTCTTCCTCGTCGTACTGCGTGGCCTCCAGGCGGTACACCGGAAGCGACAGCACCCGAGCGAGGTGCATGGCCAGGCAGGTTCGCCCGGAGCCAGGGGGACCGACGACGAGGGGCGCGCGGGGGACCCGACGCCCGAGCGCATCGGCCAGACGCGCGAGCACCCGGTCGCGGCCGAACAGCGGCTGGAGCGAGGCCGGGTCGATCGGCTCGAGCCGACGCCCTTCGGAGACCGCAGGTGCGGGCGCCGAGGCGGGCTGCGGTGCCCCTTCGGCCCGCGTCGCGACGCGAGGCTCCGCGCTCGGTCGCGCTTGGGCCGTCGATCGATCGTGCTCGACCGTGGGACTGCGCCGCAGCTCGCTTCGCGCAGCGCGGCGCGCCTCGACCGGCTCGCACGGACGCCCGGGCTCGGGGGCGACCCGAGGCGATCGGGCTCGACCGTGACTTCGACGATAGGGCGGACGGGCGGCGGGCACCCACTCCCGGCTCACCGCGGTGGCTTCGGCCATCGCACGGGTTCTTTCGATGATGTGGCGACGCAGGGAGGTACAAGGCGCGCCGAGCTGCTCGAGGAGCTGGTAGGCGTGACTGTCGGCGCTGCGCACGATGGCCAAGAGCTGGTCGAGATGCCCGGCGGCTCCCCCGCGCCCCTCGAGCCGCACGCGCCAGTCCGCGGGCTCGGGCGCGACGACCCTGTGAAGCGTGCGGCTTCCGGAGGAGATCTGCTCGGGCCCGATGCCGAACCTGGCCAAGACATCCGCGACGGCGCCGCGGCCGGCCAACGTCGCGAGGAGCTCGCAACTGCACCGCGGACGCTCGGAAGCCACACGCACGGTCCCGCGCGTGGGCTGGTCATAGGGCGGCATGGTCGGGTCCCGCTCGGCCAAGTCGGTGACGCTGACGCC
>CAZYSW010000935.1:0-1732 GCA_964650105.1 uncultured Nannocystaceae bacterium | reverse complement strand
GCTGACGACGAAGAACGATCCGGTGGTGACAGGCCGGCAGCTCGCCGAGGCGGCCGCGGCGGGACAGGAGCAGTTCGACGCCCTGGTGGCGAGCGCCCGGGTCTTCGCGCGCGCCGAGCCGCAGCAAAAGCTCCAGATCGTGCAGTCGCTCCTCCGCGCCGGGCACTTCGCGGCCGTGACGGGGGACGGCGCCAACGATGCTCCGGCGATGAGGGCCGCGAACATCGGGGTGGCCATGGGCAAGCGCGGGACCGACGTGGCCAAGGAGACCGGCGAGCTCATCATCGCCGACGACGACTTCGCGTCGATCGTGGCGGGCGTGGAGGAGGGCCGGATCGCGTACGCCAACGTCCGCAAGGTGGTCTTCTTGCTGGTGTCGAGCGGCGCCGCCGAGCTCGTCTTGTTCGCGTTGGCCATCGCCTCGGGCCTTCCGCTGCCCCTGTTTCCCGCCCAGCTCTTGTGGCTGAACCTGGTGACCAACGGCATCCAGGACGTGGCGCTGGCGTTCGAACCCGGCGAGGGCGGAGAGCTGACTCAGCCTCCCCGGCCGCCCCGGCAGCCCATCTTCGATGGGCCGATGCTGCGCCGCATCACCCTGTCGGCGGCGGTGATGGGCGGCGTGTCGTTCGCCGTGTTTTGGTCGATGCTCGAGCAGGGCTACGCCGAACCGGTGGCGCGCAACCTCCTTTTGCTCCTCTTGGTGCTGTTCGAGAACGTGCAGGCGGGGAACGCCCGCTCCGAGCGCAAGTCCTTGCTTCAGCTCGGTCCCTTGCGCAACCCGCTTTTGTTCTGGGGCGTCGTGGTCGCGCAGTCGCTGCACGTCGTCGCGATGTACACGCCGGGGCTGCGTGACGTGCTGCGGGTGCAGCCGGTGTCCTTCGACGACTGGCTGTTCCTGTTGGGGATCGCGACGTCGCTGTTCGTGGTGATGGAGCTCGACAAGCTCGTCTCGGCTACGGCTCGCCGCGCACGTGCTCGGGCAGAAGCCGGTGCCAGTTGACGCGGGCCCGCAGCCGGGTGAGGACGGAGAAGAAGCCCCACTGCAGCCGATTGAGGAAGGTGTAGTCGCCCGGCAGCGGCGGGAGCTTGGGGATCTTGGGGACCTTGCGGCCACCGAAGACCAGCTTCTTTTTGCCCTCCACCATCAGATCGTTGGCGCCGGCGGTGTACTCGAGGGTGAAGGCGAACGGCTCGTCCTTCAGAAGTGGGTGGGCCACGTCCCGAGCTCCTCGCGCAACACGGCCTCCACGGCGTCCCAGGAGAGGGCGGGCGCCGATGCCTGCAGGCGGCCGAGCACGCGGCGAAAGGCGGGCTCGACGTCTGCCGGGAGCGCCCCCTCCATGTACGACAGCATCTGCCCGGCCTTCATCGACAGGCCCTTGAGCTGCCCCAGCGTGCCCAGGAGCTCCTCGGCCGTCGCACGTGCGTGGGATCGAGCTGTTCCTCGCCGGGAGTCTCGTCGCGACCCCGCAGGCGGGCGATCGCCAGGGGGATCGTCTTGCGCGACATCCAGGCGAGCTTGCCCAGCCGGGCCAGGCGCGAGCCCGAGACGCGGTCGCTCGCGGGGCGGACCATACCCCCCGACGAGCCCGAGGGTCGTCCCGCCCCTCGATTTCGCGGCCGGGCAACGACGGTGGGGCCGTGGAGGCGGAGGGAGGCCTGGGCCGACGGGGGCCCGGCGCGGCGTGGACGCGAAGTCCGCAGGTCGGCCGCCGCCCGAGCGCTTGCCAAG
>CAZYSW010000934.1:0-1744 GCA_964650105.1 uncultured Nannocystaceae bacterium | reverse complement strand
GTACACCACGTCGCCCACACGTTGAGGAGGATCACCTTGCCGCGATGCTCGTCGAGGGAAACCTCGTCTCCCGTCAACGTCCGGCCGCCGAAGCTGGCGATGGCGCCCAGCGGATCGGTGCGAACCGTTCGGCCCCGGGTGGTTTCGACGCTGGACTTGCCCTCGCAGGCCGCAGGACCGGCGAGCAGGGCGAGAAGCGAGACGACGAAAAGTGCGCGCACGGAATCGGACCTCAACATCCCGTGCAGCACGCGAGACGTCAACACGATCTGGGGCGATGGTCCCTCGCGCCGCCCAGGCCGTACGCGGCCGCGTGGTCTCGCAGCGCCGGGCGCATGAGGCGACGTGCGCGGTGCAACCGGCTCATCACCGTCCCCAGCGGGATGCCGAGCTCGTCGACGGCTTCCTTGTCCGGCATGCCGCCGAGGCCGACGAGCTCGACGACGACGCGGTAGTGCCGAGGAAGGGACTCGAGTGCCTGCAGAACCTCGTCGGACAGATCGCGACGATGCCACGATTGCTCGGGTGCGTCCGCTTCGTCGAGCCGCCCCGCATCGAAGAGGTGGTCGAGCAGATCGGATCGCTCGGCCGCAGCGCGCACCACCTGGGCGTGGCGATGCCGCGAGATGAAGGTGTTGACGACGATCCGGGAGAGATACGCGCCGAGGCTTCCCGTGCGATCGAAGCGCGACCAGTGGGTCCAGGCGCGCGTGAGAGCCTCCTGCACCAGGTCGGCGGAGTCGCTGGGCTGCCGGGTGAGCTTCATGCCGAGGCGGAACAGGCGGGGGAGGTGGGGGGTCGTCAGCGCGGTGAACTCGGCAGCGGCGGCGGTCATGCCCGGCGAAATAGCAACGGGCCGACCAGTGCAGTTTCCTCCGTGATTCCGAGGGGATCGAGCATGTGCTCCAGAATTGCGGCCGCAAAGGGACGCCCCGGATGCACGCGACGATGCAACGATTCGTAGCAAATCGCTGGGCGGCGGCGCCTACCCGGGCGGTGGGTCGGCGACCACCTCGACCTCGGCGCCCGAGGGGAGGACGCCCCAGCGGCTTGCCCCCGCCGCAAACGCGGGGATCCACAGCCGCTGGCCGTCGTCGCGTCGGACGGCGACGAATCGTTGCGGCCGTGCCCACGCGAGCTCCCCTCGCGGAACCCGAACGAGCGCCGGTGGGCGCGTGGCCTCGCCGTCCTCGAGGGGCATCGACGCGAGCCGAGCCGCGGCGCGGGCCTCGGCGCTGGGATCTTCGAGGGCCATCACGGCCAGCCTGCTCGACAGCGCGTCGTCGCGGCGTGCGACGCCGGTGGCCAGGGCGAGCGCGGCCGCGGTTCGAACGAGAGGATCGGCGTCGAGCAGCAGCGTCTCGAGCAGGCCCGAGCGCGCGTCGTGGGCCCGAGCGAGCGCCGTGCATGCGCGGATCTCCGGGAGACGATGCCCGGCCAATGCCTCGAACATACCGTCGAGGCGCCGACGATCGAGGCGATTGTCCGTCCGTCCGAGCACGAGGATCGCCAGGCATCGATCGCCGGGCGCCAGCGCATCGTCGTGTGCCCAAGCCTCGAGCCGAGCGCGCGCGACGGGCTGGAGCACGATGGGCCTTCGGGCCATGGCCGCGGCGACGAGCCAGGCTCTGCGCGTGGAGGCGGCGGTCGTCGAGGCGAGGATCCCCGACAGCGCAGGGTCGAGCCAGGCAGGGGCACGCTCGGCGAGTGCGCGCCCCGCCTCGTACCGCTCGGCCTCCTCGGG
>CAZYSW010000933.1:0-1748 GCA_964650105.1 uncultured Nannocystaceae bacterium | reverse complement strand
AGGGGCGCCAACGCTCGGTACGCACCTCGGTGGCCCTTCTGGCCGTCGCGCTTGCGCCCGCCCTTGCGTTTCTTGCCGCCCCGCCCGCCTCGATTCGCCGCGCCGGTCCGTCGCTCGACGGTGGCAGATGGCGGTTGCTGGAGTTTCTGCCCGAGCTCGTCGGCTAGCACCTCGACCAGCTCGGCAAGCTTGCGTACGGTCGCCTCCAGCTCTGTGATTTCTCCGCGCTTGGCCAGCTCCGCCTCCAGTTCGGCGATCCGAGCGTCGCGCTCGGCCCGCGGAGCGTCGCCCTCGGCTGGAGCTGAGCATCGCGCTCGGCCAGCTTCGGCAGAAGCACCGCGAGTAGGCCATCGCGGGCTTCCGACCGGAGGTCGCGACCCCACACCGATCTTCGATCATGATCAGGCCCCGCGTCGATCCCTCCCGGCGTGTCAATCCGCGAAGCGGCCCAGGCGTGGGGGGGGGAACGGTTGAGATCCGAATCCCGGAACAGGAGCAGGATCCGGATCCCTCGTCGTTCGTCCTCGTTCGGGTTCGAACCACCGACAACCCGAGTGCGACCACCCAATCACCCTTCGGGACCTCCACCGACGCACCTGCCGGATCACCCTCGATCGCCGGCCCCGAACCCCGGCGCTTTGCGGTGGGCCATCGCGCGTTTCGAGAACGCCGTCAGCGGCGGCGCGGGCAAGGTGCGCACCGCAGGGCCGTCGGGCATGGCCATCGGGGAGCCGTTCGATGCGCGCGCGCGTGGGGTTGACGGGGTCGGGAGGGCGATTCATCGTAAGTGCGTCTTTCGAGCGCTCGACGAGAATCCGAGGATGACGGAGGGTGCCAATGGACGCGCAGAGCAACGTACGCGGTAGCCGTGGGGGTGTTCGCCATGTGCGCGCCCCGATGCGCTGGGCGTGGGTCGTCGCGCTGATCATCGCCGCGCTGGCCGGTCTGGCGGGGCACCGCGGCCCCGACTACGCGACGCCCGATCAGGGGTCGGCCGCGGCGATCGATGCCGACCTGCCCAAACAGGGCGGGACCGATCGCGACCCCGAATCGCGTGCAATGCGCTCCTGAGGATCGACGCCAGCCTCGAGGCTCGCGTGCGTGGACGCGGAAGACGAGCACCACGCGCTGTCCCTCGAACCGCCAACCACAGGAGATCGCAAGTGTCGCCCATCAAGCCCACGATCCTCGCGTTCGCCCTCGCCCTCGGCTGCGGGACCCGCTCGAACACCAAGGCCGAGTGCGCACCGCCGCAAGAAGGCACGCCCTCCGTCGCCGCCGTCCACCGCGTCACGGCCTCGGCGACCTCGGTCGACGACCTCCAAGCCGCGTTCAAGAAGGCGATCGCGGCCGCGGGACCGAGCGTGGTCTCGATCTACAGCACCAAGACGGTCACCTTCGGTCCCCATCGCTTCCCCTTCGAAGGCACCCCCTTCGGCGACTTCTTCCGCTTCCACATGCCCGAGCGCGAGCTCGAGCAACGCGGCCTCGGCAGCGGTTTCATCCTCGACGCGCAAGGCCACATCCTCACCAACAACCACGTCGTCGCGGGCGCCGACGAGATCCGCGTCAAGCTCGCCGACGATCGCGAGTTCGAGGCCACGGTGGTCGGCACCGATCCCCCCACCGACCTCGCGCTCTTGCGCATCGAGGCCGACGACCTCCATCCCATCGACCTGGGCGACTCCGACGGCATCAGGGTCGGCGACTGGGTGCTCGCCATCGGCAATCCGTTCGGACTGCCCCAG
>CAZYSW010000932.1:0-1754 GCA_964650105.1 uncultured Nannocystaceae bacterium | reverse complement strand
CGATTGCCGGCCTGCCGGGCGGTGAAAGCCTGCTCAACGCGCTCGATTTCACGGGCAGGACGGCATCGCGCATTGCCTTGACTGGCTTACCGACGACGAGGGCCGCCCGCATGCAAGATGAGCGGTACGAGGGTGTCAGCGGCACCGAGCGCATTACCGCGAGCCTGATGATCCCAGAGGACGAATACAATGAGCTGCCGATCGTCGTGCAGTTGGCCGGCGAGATCACCTTCGACCCGCTCAACCTCTTTAGCGTCGGGCTGGTCAAGAACGTCTTCCGTGGGGTGCGGCTCTCCGGCGACGCCTCGAAGATTCGCGGGGCTACGTCGCTGGCCTACGAGCAGGCGCTGCGCGGCGGGACGCGGGCGGACACGGCCTACCTCAAGGCGCACGCGGAGATCGCTGGCACAACGATCTCGAAGATCGACTCGTTCAAGCTGGCGACGACCCAGGACCGCTTCACGACGGTGGCGCAGCAGGCGTTGGGCGTCAACCTGGACTCGGCCAAGATCTTCGGCAACCGCATGACCTACCGGCTGCACGTCTCACCCGAGCAGCAGTGGGGCAACATCCTGAACGAGGAGTTGGGGCGGCTGGCCGAGGGCACCGGCAAGGTGATCGACGCGCAGACGGCGGCGCGCTTCAACCGCGAACTGGGCCAGCAGCAGGCGTTCTCGCTGCTGAGTGGCAATGAGTTCTGGGTGTCCATCGGCGGCGAATTCCCGAAGGCGATTCAGGACACCCCGCAGTGGCGGCGGGCCAGGGAGCGGGAGTTGCCGAACCCGGATGATGTCTGGGATCTGCGGACCGGCGAGACGCCCGCGATCGACAACCTGGTGGCGGTCGGGTACGGGCCGGATGTCGCGGTCGATGAGCGCTGGGGCGATTTCGCCGCAGCGGATGGCGCCAACCGCAGCATCCCGGCGCACAACTACCGGGCCGACTACCTGACGCCGCAGAACACGCCGGTCGCCACGCCCGACGCCGTGAGCGACGACATGATGCGCGTGCTGGAACGGCAGTATGAGCGCGTCAACGCTCGCCGTGCGCGGCGTAACCAGTCGCCAATAAAGATGGAGAATCGCCCGACGACGCTGGATGAATACTGGAAGGCGTGGCGGAAGACGATCAGGCAGCCCGACCTTGGCTTCGCGCCGGGGAAGACTGTCGATGACGTGATCCGTGATCCGCGCTACCAGATGCTCTACGCCAACAAGATCGGGGATCTGTCCGAGGGCGTCGTCTCGAAGTGGGCCGACGACCCGATTGCCATTTATGAGATAGCGCAGCTTGTGGAGTCCTCATTCATCCAGGGGCGCGACCTGATTGATGATTTGCTCGCCAACGGCGGTGTCGGCGCTCCGGCTTCGCACACCCGCTTCCGCTGGATCTTCGACAACATGCCCGCCACGCCGCACCAGATCGCACAGCTCAAGAAGTTCGCCAAGAAGCAGAAGAAGACGATCCCCGACTCGGTGCTGGAGAATTTGAAGTGGGATGAAGCTCGGGCATGGATCAATCAGTACCGCAAACTCAAGCGGGGCGAGGCGCGGGATGCCAAGACCGTTGGTATGGACTGGGTGAACGACCTCTCTCTTGTCATGAAGTTTGACAAGGAACAGTTGTTCCGCATGGAGCTCCGCGCCCTGATTGCCGACCTGCTGACGCCCTCGGCTGAGGGGCGCTACACCTTCACGCGACCCGTGAAGCGGCCCGACGGCACGACGGCGAACGGCTGGGCGCGGCTCTCCGAG
>CAZYSW010000931.1:0-1757 GCA_964650105.1 uncultured Nannocystaceae bacterium | reverse complement strand
CTCGGCGACGTATTATCGGGCGACGCTTGAAGCCGACCTCGGCGACGGCGACACGCGCCTGCGCGACGCGCTCGACGGCATGCTGCGCGAAGAACCTCTGACCCCTGCCGAACGCGAACGGCTTGAGCGCGTCCTTGCCCTGCGCGATGGTGAAGGAGAAGGGTTCTTCGACCGCGTCGGTCTGCGCTGGGACGTCCTGCGCGAGCACGCCTTCGGGCCGACGTTCCATCTGGAAGCGCTGGTCCGCCTGCTGCCACGCGAGCTGGACGTCGCGGACCTCGGCAGCGGCACGGGCTATCTGCTGCCGCTGCTCGGCGCCCATTTCCGCCGCGTCATTGCCGTGGACATGAGCGCCCAGATGCTCGAACTTGCCCGCCGCCGCGTCGAAGAGGCCGGGCTGAAGAACGTCCGTCTGCGTCAGGGCAGAATCGAAGAGCTGCCGCTGAAGAAGGGCGAAGTGGACCTCGTGCTGGCGCTGCTGCTGCTCCATCACGTCGATGATATCCCGGCCGTCCTGCGCAGGATGCACGACGCGCTTCGGCCGGCAGGCCGGCTGCTGATCGTGGATTTCTACCCACATGAGAACGAGCGGTTCCGCGTGGCCATGGCGGACCGCCGCCCCGGACTCGATCCGCGGCAGCTTGAAGACTGGCTGCGCCATGCGGGGTTCAGGGCGCTGCATCGGTGGGACTTTGAGGAAAACCCGTACGCCGACCATGAGCTCGCGCCCTTGCCGCGGCTCTACGGCATCATCGCATCGAAATTGAAATAGCGAATGCGCCCGCAGTCGGGTCGCTGGTTGGCTTACTCGCTCACATGGCCGGCATCTTCCTGCATGGATGCTTCCGGCGCGTCTCCATCCGACGTGAAATCGAAAAGCATCGGCCCGTGGTCGTCGTTCATCAGATCGATGCCGACGATTCCTGCAAGGCCGTCAACGAATTCCGCTCCGCTCAAGGCAAAGTTTGCACCGAGCGCCCACAGATGCAGTGAAAGCCCGACTTCGGTCGGGTCGCGATCAATGTCGCCCTGCTGGGCCGCCAGGAAGCCAAGATACTGCTCGTTGACGTTCTCGCCGAAGAACAGGTTGCGCGCCTGCTTGCGGCCGCCCCAGCCGATCCCCCAGGCTTCCGTGTCATACCAGGAAAAGTAGAACAGCTTCGTGGCGCGGACGGTCGCGCCCATTCCGTCGCCCAGCGTGACATACGCCTGTGGGATGTCCATCAGGTCCGCAATGCGATTGGGCAGATACCAGGAAATGGCCTTGAGCGCGTTCATGAACGCGGAGTCCGACACGTCTTCCTGCTTCTCAGCCTGCATGGGCAGGTAGGTCATCGGCGGATCATCTTCAAGATGCTGCGCAGGAACGGGCGCGGCGAGTGCCAGCATGCCGAGCAACGTCATCAGCCGTGACAACAGGCGTGGGTCTTTCATGGGTGGCTTCTCCCGAATGACGCGGGGTTAAGCGGCCCGCGGGCCAAGCCGCGGGGTCGCCAGGGACATCTGTCCGACTACATCTTTTATCGACATAAAAGTCAATCCATAAGCATTTTCTGCACATCAAAAAGATTTTCAGGTCCGATAAAAGTTGAATCGCTTGCCCCGCCCATGCTAGGCTGCGTGCAGGATCAACTAATAGTGAACCGACGAGAGCCGACGAACCGCGCCCGGGGCTGACCCGGGGCCTTGAAGTGTTGACAGGAGGCTGCTCATGGCGTCTGAGAGGGAGGGCGAGGCCAG
This sequence comes from uncultured Nannocystaceae bacterium, assembly GCA_964650105.1. GTDB lineage: Bacteria > Myxococcota_A > Polyangia > Nannocystales > Nannocystaceae > CAZYSW01. Next base: position 17 of record CAZYSW010000931.1, on the reverse strand, counting down.
ACTGACCCCGTCCGAGC
>CAZYSW010000930.1:0-1757 GCA_964650105.1 uncultured Nannocystaceae bacterium | reverse complement strand
ATGGTCGGGGTCGGCGTCAGCATCCCCCTCCAGGTGAAGGCGCTGCGGGCGGGTGTCGCGGAGGCAGAGGCACGGCGGCGCGCTGCAAGCTACCGGCGGCAGGCCGTCGATGACCGAGTTGCAGTCGAGACTTCTGCCTCTGCGGCTCGACTACTCGAAGCCCACCACGTCGTAGAGCTTCATCGAGTACGGTTGTTGCCCACAGCCAAGAGTAGGGTGGAAGCGGCACGGGTCGGCTACGAGACCGGCGCGAACGACTTCTCGGCTGTCATCGAGGCCGAACGCGAGCTTCGCAGCCTCGAACTCGACTACCACCGAGCCCTCGCGGACCTGAATCAGCGCAAGGCCGACCTCGATTTTGCCCGCGGCCGCCCACCTGGCTGCGACGACGAAGGAGCCGACCGATGAGCGACCAACTCCGCAAGAAACCGCGCCGGTTCCTCGTGCCTGCGGCGGTGCTGGTGGTCGCCCTCGCCGTCGCCGGGACGTTCCGCAACGAACTCGTGGCCTGGTTCGGTGGAGACGCGTTGGGCTCGGCAGACTCACAAGCCGTGACTGCGAAGCTCGGCGACGCCACCCTCTCGGTCACGCTCGACCCAGACCCACCACGTCAGGCGGGGAATCGGTTGAACCTCCACATTGCCGATGCGGACGACGAGCCGGTGTCCGATGCCGAGGTCGAGGTCGCCTACTTCATGCCGGCAATGGTGGCCATGCCCGCGATGCGCGGCAACGCCGACGTGGCTGCCATGGGCGAGGGACGCTACAGGGCCAGCTTCGACCTACCCATGTCGGGCTCGTGGGAGTTGATCGTTTCCGCCGACCTGGGCCAGGGCCCCACCGAGGTCCGCTTCGGCCTGACCGTCGGCACGAGCGGGCTCACCGTCAAGGACAGCAGTGGTTCTACGGGGTCCGGGGACGACGAAATCGCCTACTACACCTGCTCGATGCACCCGTCGGTGAAGTCCGACGAGCCCGGGCAGTGCCCAATCTGCTCGATGGACCTGACCCCGGTGACGAAGGGCGAGCAGGCATCGGGAATCCTGCGCGTGGACGGCCAACGGTCGCAGCGGATCGGAGTGCGGTACGCCCCGGCCCAGCGCACGAACCTGTCGCGCACGGTCCTCGCTGTCGGCGAGGTCAACGCGGATGAGAACCGGCTTGCAGACGTGACGTTGAGGACCGCGGGCTGGATCGACAAGCTGCACGTCGAGGAGAGCGGTGAGTACGTCAAGCGCGGGCAGCCACTGCTCGAACTGTACAGCCCCGAGATCCTCACCGCATCAGAGGAGGTGTTGGCGGCGCGACGTGCGACGGGAACGGCCCGCGACCGTCTGGTGGCCGCGGCCGACCGCAAGCTGCTCTTGCTCGGGGTCACGCCGGGTCAGTTGAAGCGCATCGTTGCTCGCGGGAAGGCCCGCGACCGGATCTCCGTATCGTCGCCGACCAGTGGCTACGTCGTCGAAAAGAGCGTTGTCGAGGGCGACCACGTCGAGCAGGGGATGAGCCTGATGCGCATCGCGGATCTCTCCGAGGTTTGGGTGGACGCACAGGTCTACGAGTCCGACCTGGCGCTCGTGAAGCTCGGGCAGCCCGTGTCGGTGACCCTACCCTTCGTCCCCGGGCAGCGCTTTGAGGGGTCGGTTGGATACATCCACCCTCGCCTCGACACGCAGACGAGGACGGTCCGGGTGCGCGTGGTTCTCGACAACCCGGACCTGACGCTGCGACCCGGGATGTACGCCGACGTGCAGATC
>CAZYSW010000929.1:0-1761 GCA_964650105.1 uncultured Nannocystaceae bacterium | reverse complement strand
GGAAGGCCACGCCGCAGCGCGGCCCGGGGGTCAAGGCTTGGGCGCCTGCTCGAGCCGCAGCCCGAGTGAGTCGACAGAGCGCCGCATGGGTGCGTAAGGCGGGTTGTTGCGCGAGCCGAACTCGTCGAGGTGCGCGCCGTGAGCGGTGAGCACGACGTACACCTTGCCGTCCTCGTGGACCACCTCAGCAACCTCACGCCCTCGGCGAGGCATGATCGGCTTGGCGCGTGCGCCGACGAGATCGCGCAACTCGCCGGCGACCTCGCTGAGCTTCGCGCGGATTGCGGGTTCGCGGCGCAGCTCTTCGTCGGCGCGTGAGTTCGGCTTGAAGGTCATGCCTCGTGCATCCAGACGTAGAAGGTCAGCGAGAAACGCTCACGGTCGGGCTCGAAGTCGGTGTCAGGTAGGTACGCGTCGCCGATGCACTGCGTCCCGGTGACCACGGCACCGTCGTGGACGCCGGGCATCGCCTTCAGGGCGTCGCGTACCGTGGACGCGAGGCTCTGCGCCTCGGGGTAGCCGCCGGACTTGCCCGCGTAGCAGTCGAGCTGGAACATGAAGCGGATGAGGTGGTCGATCGGCTCGGTCTCGGACGGAGCCGCCAGCCGGGTCAGTCGCACCCACGCGGTGGACTGGTTGTCGGGCGTGCGCACCACCACGCGCGGCACACCGTCCACTTCGCGCAGGTAGTCAGCGACCACCTTGTCTCCGTTGATCATCCGAAGTTCTCCTCGTCGGTATTGCCGAGGTCGGTGTCGGAGCCGGTGACCTTCAGCGTGGCCTCGATGTGGTGTGCGATGCCGGTGGCCTCATTGTGTACGACCCACGGCTGCCCGAACACCTGGAAGGTCTCGCCGTCGATCTCAACCTCATCGGCCGTGGTGAGCGCCGTGCCCACCGGCAGGAACAGCCGCCACTCGGTCACCGAGAACGGGCCGTGCCCGTCCTCTTCGCCGCGCCGCGTCTGCTGGAGGGCGCACCTCACGTCGAAGCTCGCCCCGGTTGCGCGGCGCACCGTGGCGGTGCGGGTGAGGAGGTGGTCGATCACTGCCCCTCGAACGGTTCCTCGCCGAGGATCTCGCCGTTCTCGTCGACGGTGACGACCACCGGCTCATACTCCTCAGCGGGTTCGGGCTTTGGCTCCACCTTGCGCGCCGGCGCCTCCTCGACCAAGGGATGCGAGCGGAGCACGGCGATTTCCCGCGGGTCGCCAGTGGAGTAGTAGCCGCGCTTGAACTCGACCGTGCGCCCGAGGCGCGAGATGTGGATTCGCTTGGCCTTTGACTTGAACCTCATGCTGCTTCCTTCCAACGCTTGTTTTTGCTCAGGCGCCGGTAGCGGGCGCTGCGCTTGCGGACGTGAAGCTCTTGACCTTTCGGGCCGGTGAACGTGACGAACGTCCCGACCGGGTGAGGGGGGGCTGCCCAGTCCACCTCGAGCGGATCGCCCTCACCGATGAACCAGTGGGCATGGCGATCGCCGGGGCGCCCTGGAACCAGTGACGGGTTCTCGGCAACGCGGCGATGGTCCACAAGGCTCGGCACGGTGTAGAGGCACGTACGCGCGAGCTTGGTGCGGTAATAGACCTCGATCCGCCGGTCGTAGTTCTTGATCTCAGGGTGGCGATCACCCCACTCGACCAAGCCCGGGATGTGCTGCGTCGGGAGCATCAGCCCCGGCCCCCAGTACGGACCCCAAGTCTCGATGTAGGGGCGCTTGTTGGCGCGCGCCTGATGCACGGCCGGGGTGATCGTGTACTGA
>CAZYSW010000928.1:0-1761 GCA_964650105.1 uncultured Nannocystaceae bacterium | reverse complement strand
TCCACTGTCGCCTGAGTCGTCGACGAACGTTCCTCCGCCATCGCCCCCGCCATCGACTCCGGTTGTGATGACGCCCGATGTCGTGCTCAACACCGAACCGGAATCGTCGGCACCGCAGGCAGATGCCAGCAGGATGCTCGCAGTGAGCAGAAGGATCGGTCCGTTGCGACGCGTGAACATGAGCTTTCCTCGGGACGGCCAGGTTTCAGGGCATGGAGAGAAGGAGCAGGCCCTGCTTGGCCGGACGATCGGGGTCTCGGACGGAGAGGTCGTCGACCCCGTCGCCGTTGAAGTCTGCAGGCGGGTAAATATCCAGCTCGAACGAATGCGGCGCGGGCACCTGGGATCTCGGACTTCCCGCGATGTCGAGCACGAACGCGAGCTGGCCGTCGACCTTGGCCGAGAACTCGAGTCGTCCGTCGCCGTCGAAGTCGCCGACGTCGCGAACGGACCACGTCTCGGGGGAGCCTTCGAGGTCGCGGATGACCCGCGCGTCCTCGAAGGTCCCGTCGCCGCGGCCCATCAGCAGGACCACACCGGGGCCGTCCCACGGATCGAAGACCGCGTCGAGATGCCCGTCTCCGTCGAGGTCACCCTTCCACGCCCCGGTCTCCAGCATCGTTCCGGCCGGCATCGTGTGGGTGAGCTCGACGAGCCCCGTCTCGGGGTCCGACCGGAACACCGCGAGCTGGTGCCACGCCGGGTCGTAGCCGGGCGGACCCGCATTGCAGTACGTGCCCCCGGCGTCGACGAGGGCATCGGGTGCACCGTCGCCGTCGAAATCGCCGACGATCCATGATCCCTTGATGTTGCAGCCGGGCATGTCCATGTGTGGACCCACCGGTTCCCAAACCTCGCCGCTCCACCGATAGAGCCGCGCGCCCCGGTCGGTGTCACTGGCCAGGATCTCGGACATGCCATCTCCATCGACGTCGAGGACCACGGGGTTGCCCCCCATCCATGCCCCGCCTTCGGGCAGGGGACCGAACTTGTGCGACTCGGGGTAGAGCCCGCCCCCGAGGTTTGCCCAGACCGCAACACTCGCCAGGCCACCACCACCGAAGACCCGTACAATGTCCGGCTTCCCGTTGCCGTCGAAGTCGATGTCCGTGAACAAGGGTGCGTTCGAGCTCCCCATTTCCGTCGCGACGCCACCCTCCACGAAGCGCGCGCCGTCGTAGAAGAGCGGCAGCAAATACCCCGGCGACTCCGAGTCGTTCACGATGATCTCGTCGCGTCCGTCCCCGTCGAGGTCGAGGCCGAGCACGAGGTTCACATGGCCGTACTCGGGCAGGGGTACGGGCGTGAAGCAGAACTGCCCCGCCACGGGGACACCGTCCCCACAGCCCTCGGGCAGCGGCGTCCCGAGGTCGGGCTCGGGCTCAGCGGCAGTGGTCTCGCCCTCGTCCCCGGCTCCGGTCGACGTGGACGTTCCCGCGGTCGCAAGCCCACTCGTCACGGAGCCACCCAGTGCCGGCTCTTCGCCACAGCCCGCCGACATCGCGATGCCGAACGCCGCAGAAGTCCCAATGAACCAGCAACGCATCACCCGCCCCATGGGACCACCTCGCGAAACAGACGTCAACCAGAATGCGATAATCGGATGCGAATGCCCCACCTCGGGCAATACAGCGTTCTCGACCTGCATGATTCTCGCCGATCGTTCCCTCGTTCGCGACCCGCGAGCCTCAGGCGCGAAGCCGCGGCAGTGCCTGCCGTCGCTGTGGCGAGCAGGTGCGGGTGCCGTTCTCCTGCAAGGGC
>CAZYSW010000927.1:0-1763 GCA_964650105.1 uncultured Nannocystaceae bacterium | reverse complement strand
GCGCTGGTGGGCATCGCGTTGGTGCTGGCCGTGGTGTTCGTGCCGATGGCGTTCTTCGGGGGATCGGTGGGGGCGATCTACCGGCAGTTCTCGATCACCATCGTGGCCGCGATGACGCTGTCGGTGCTGGTGGCGTTGGTGCTGACGCCTGCGTTGTGCGCCACAATCCTCAAACAGGGACACGGGCCGGCGAAGAAGGGGCCGTTGGGGCTGTTCAACCGGGTCTACGACGGCAGCAGCGTGGTTTATCAGCGGATGGTGGAGGCGTTCATCCGGTGGCGGCGCGCGGTGATGGTGGGGTTCTTGCTGCTCACCGGGGCGGCGGGGGTGCTGTTCGTGCAGATGCCGACGGGGTTTTTGCCGGAGGAGGACCAGGGGCAGATCATGGTCCAGGTCCAGCTTCCGCCCGGGAGCACGATGGAGCGGACGCGCGCGGTGATGGAGCGGGTGAACGAGTACTTCGCCCAGGAGGAGCACGAAGCGGTCGACGCGACGATGACGATCTCCGGGTTCGCGTTCAGCGGGCGGGGGCAGAATTCGGGCATCGCGTTCGTGCGCCTGCGGCCGTGGGACGAGCGCAGGGATCCGCGGCTGTCGGCGGCCGCGGTGGTGCAGCGGGCGTCGGCCGAGTTCGCGCGGCTGAAGGAGGCGGTGATCTTCGCGGTCGTGCCGCCCGCGATCCGGGAGCTGGGCAACGCGACGGGTTTCGAGTTTCAGCTCCAAGACCGCGGGGGGTTGGGTCACGACGCGCTCATCGACGCGCGCAACCGACTGCTGGCGGCCGCCGCCGAGGAGCCGGCGCTGATCAAGGTGCGCCAGGGCGGGCTCGAGGACACGGCGCAGTACGAGATCGAGGTCGATCAGGAGAAGGCCGCGGCACTGGGACTGTCGTTGAGCGACATCAACCGCACGCTGGCGACGGCGTTCGGCGGGACGTACGTCAACGACTTCATCGATCGGGGGCGGACCAAGCGGGTGTACGTGCAAGGCGATGCGCCTTTCCGCATGCTGCCGGGGGACATCGACAACTGGTACGTCCGCAGTCGGACGGGGGAGATGGTGCCGTTCTCGGCGTTCGCGACGGGGTACTGGACGTACGGGTCGCCCAAGCTCGACCGGTTCGGCGGGTTTCCGAGCATCTTGATCCAAGGTGAGGCGGCGCCGGGCTACAGCTCGGGCGAGGCCATGGCGGCGCTGGAGCTGCTGGCGAGCGAGCTGCCCGAGGGCATCGGCTTCGAGTGGTCGGGGCTGTCGTACGAGGAGCGGGCATCGGGGGCGGGCGCGATCTCGTTGTATGCGCTGTCGCTGTTGGTGGTGTTCTTGTGCTTGGCCGCGCTGTACGAGAGCTGGTCGATTCCGCTGTCGGTCATGCTCGTCGTGCCGCTGGGGGTGCTGGGGGCTTCGGCGGCGACGCTGGTGTTCGACCTCGCCAACGACGTGTACTTTCAGGTCGGGCTACTGACGACGGTCGGGCTTTCGGCGAAGAACGCGATCTTGATCGTGGAGTTCGCCAAGGAGCTGCGCGAGCAGGGGCTCGGTCGGGTGGAGGCGGCGCTGGCGGCCGCGAAGACGCGGTTGCGGCCGGTGCTCATGACGTCGATGGCCTTCATCTTGGGCGTGCTTCCGCTGGCGATCTCCACGGGCGTGGGTGCGGGGGCACAAAACGCCATCGGCATCGCGGTGATCGGCGGGGTGACGGCGGGCACCTACTTGGGGGTGCTGCTGATCCCGGTGTTCTACGTGGTCATCGCGCGGCGCTGACC
>CAZYSW010000926.1:0-1763 GCA_964650105.1 uncultured Nannocystaceae bacterium | reverse complement strand
AGCACCGAGCCGACCGGCACCTCGCCGCGGTGCGAGGCCTAGCGCGCGAGGTCGATGGCTCGGCGCATCCAGCGGGTGTCGGGGGACTCGGCTTCCACGTCATGCCTCTCCGACTGGTGCGATCGGCACTGCCGCCTTGACCGCGTCATCGCGCCGGCGCCTCGTGCGCGGCACCTGCAGGAGCTTCGTCGCATCACCAACGTGAGCGAAGAGCGACGCGACGCCCTCGTCCATCAAAGCGGCCTTCGTCGCGATCGCGCGAATCGCCGAGCGATCGAGCGGCAGTAGCGGCTTCGCGCTGACGACGTCGAAGCGGTCCGCGTACGTGTCGACGAACGCCCTCGGAAGCGTCGCGAGAAGGTCGGTCTCCACGACTGCGGAATGCGCTAGCATGAAGCTCGAAACACAGAGCGCGACGCGGCGAGCGCCCCCGAGCTTCGCGAGCACGTCGTCGACGAAGCCGTGCGCCTCGCCGGTCAGCGAGACGAGGACGTGCCGCATACGGCAGACCGGTCGAGTGTCGGGTCCTTGGCGAACGAGCGCCCTCTTCGCATCGCGATTACAAGCTCCTCTTCGTAGAGTGTTCGCGTGGCGAACCGCGCCGGCACGTCGCCGCCCGGAACGACGGCGATGTCCATCGCGTGCGCGTCGAGATCGGCATAGACGTTCTCCCAGACGCTCGCCGTCGTCCGGACGCCCGGCGGCGGCAGGATCTGCCGCACGGCAACGTCGATGATCAATCCTGTTCAGCATGTAGCTGAAATCATGTTACTGGATTCAACACACTACAAGGCGAAGGCTTCTCTCGAATCCGCTGAATCGGAGTCGAGCGATGTCATCTGCACTCGCCGAGGTCCTACGTCCGATCATGCCGCGCCCGGCTCGCGGCCGATCGTGGCAATCGGCAAGTCCCTTCGTCATCCGCGACTGGACGCTGCCCCGGCCCGTCGTGGCTCCACGTGCATCGATCGGACGACGAGGCGTGGCATGTGCTGGAAGGGAGGCTTCGGTTCAGGTTCGCGGACTTCGAGGTCGATGTCGGGCCCGGCACGACTGTATTCGTGCCGGCCGGCGTCGGCGCCACACCTACGTCCGGCGAGCCCCGTTCGAGCCGACTCTCCTTGAAACCGGACGCTGATTGCTACCTCTCACAACTCCGGTTCATCTGCCGGTAAACTGCGCGCGGTGATTCAGGCCATCCAGGAAGCACAGGCCATCGAAGTCGAATATCAGTGGCGATAGCCCTGGGCCATGCTCAACTGGCTCGCACCCAGACGATCGCTTTCGACGGGTTCCGCTGACACACGCGGGCGTACTTCTTCATGAGTAATGCTTCAAGGACTTCCTGATTGCACGCATCTTTGGGATCCGCAACTCCTGGCCCAGCGAGGTCGATGCCCGCCAGGATACCGACTGAGACACGTGCGGAACGCTGGAAATCGGCTAGCATCCGGGCCTGTCCGAGAACAGAAAAGGGTCATAGGTACTCGATTGCAGCATGCACGGCGGCAAGGCCAAGAACGAAGTCCTTAAAAGGCGCTGCTCTACTGCGCGCTTCGGCGCTCGGCCTGCGCATCGACCCGCGGCCAGGGACCCGCGGGAGATCGCGCTTCTGAACAGGGAGGTGCTCGATGAGACCGAACAATGACACCTCTCCCTTCGCGAGCACGGAGATCAACCTCGAGCGTTTGCTGAAGCTGCGCTTGGCCGTGGCTCGCTTCGGGGAGATGGATCTCGCCAAGTGGTGGAACACGAAGGGGCAA
>CAZYSW010000925.1:0-1765 GCA_964650105.1 uncultured Nannocystaceae bacterium | reverse complement strand
CTCGCTACGCTCGTCCGCGCGGCAGGACGTGGGAGAACGGTTCTCCCGACGCCGCCGCCAGTCGGACGACGGGGGGCGCCGCTGCTATATACTCCTCGGCTTCGAATCATGACCCAGGAAATCGCAGACGACGGTCCTTCGAACTTCATTCGCGAGATCATCGAAGAGGATCTCCGGCAGGGGAAGAACGACGGCCGCGTGGTGACGCGCTTTCCGCCCGAGCCCAACGGCTATCTGCACGTGGGCCACGTCAAGGCCATCGTGCTCAACTTCGGCATGGCCGAGGAGTTCGGCGGGCACTGCAACCTCCGGTTCGACGACACCAACCCGGCCGCCGAAGAGCAGGAGTACGTGGACGCGATCCGCGAGGACATCAGGTGGCTCGGTTACGACTGGGGGAACCGCGAGTACTTCGCGTCCGACTATTTCGACCAGCTCCATGCGTGGGCGATCCACCTGATCGAGAACGGCAAGGCCTACGTCGACAGCCTGACGCCCGAACAGATTCGAGAGTACCGCGGCGACTACTACACTCCGGGTCGCGAGAGCCCCTACCGCAACCGGTCGGTCGAGGAGAACCTCGACTTGTTTCGACGGATGCGCAAGGGGGAGTTCAAGGAAGGGGAGTGCGTGCTTCGAGCCAAGATCGACATGAAGCACGGGAACCTGAACATGAGGGACCCGCTTCTGTACCGCATCAAGCACGCGACCCATCACCGGACGGGAGACAAGTGGTGCATCTATCCCATGTACGACTTCGCCCACGGCCAGTCGGACGCGATCGAGCACGTTACACACTCTTTGTGCACCCTGGAGTTCGAAGATCACCGCCCTCTGTACGACTGGTTCCTCGACAACCTTCCGGTTCCCGCCAAACCCCGGCAGATCGAGTTCGCCCGGCTCAACCTGACCTACACGGTGCTGAGCAAGCGCAAGCTGCTGCACCTCGTGAAGGAGGGCCACGTGCGGGGGTGGGACGACCCCCGGATGCCGACCATCAGCGGGATGCGTCGACGCGGCTTCTCCCCGGCCGCTCTGCGCAAGTTCTGCGAGCGGATCGGCGTGTCCAAGCGTGACGGGACCGTCGACGTCTCGCTGCTCGAGCACGCGGTGCGCGGCCTGCTGCGCACCCACGGGTGGGAGGTCGTCGCGCCGGCGGCCCCGCGGAACGCCGCGGTCGGGCTCGACGGGTGGGGCGACCGCCTGGTGCGCATCGTCGACGACGAGCGCTTGGGCGCCGGCGACCGCTCGGTGCTCATCTGCGAGCCCACGCCGGTGGCCTGCGCGTCGGCGTTGCGTCGCCTGCTGCGCGGCGACATCGGGGCCGTCGTGCCCGACGAGCGGCTCACCGCACTGCCCGAGGTGCTCGACGCGCTCCACCGGCGCCGCAGCGTCCTCGACCTCGACGTCATCGCGCTCGCAATGCTCGTGCCCCCGCTCGACGCCCGGCAGCACGCGGTATTGCAGGGCGTGCTGAACGGTCAGACGACGCGCGAGATCGCGGCCAACGGCTACGTGTCGGTCGCGACCGTCAAGCGGTGCGTCTCGCAGCTCTACCGGGCGTTCGGGGTGCGCGGCACCGGGCCGCTCACGCGGCGGGCGGCGACGCTCGGGTTCCGGGCCCGGCCGGTCACCGGTCCCCTGCCGTGAGGTCGAGCGCACCGACGTGCGCGACACACACGACGGGAGCGACCCGTGCGGCGCGTCCCGGGCCCATCGGGCGAACTCAATCGTGCAGGTGGTGACCGAGCCGGTCGCGCTTGGT
>CAZYSW010000924.1:1007-1767 GCA_964650105.1 uncultured Nannocystaceae bacterium | reverse complement strand
CAAGGCCATCGTCAAGGGCGTCATCAGCCTCCCGGCCGACGCCTTCAAGCTCTCGGGCACGGGTGCCAAGACCAGCGTGCTCTACGTCCAGAAGCGCCACGCGCGAAAGGACGACGGCGAGAAGTTCCAGGACGAGCCGCAGACCGACGTGTTCATGGCCGTCGCGGACACCCTCGGGTACGTCGTGAAGGGCAACGTCGAGGATTACGGCGCCGGAGTTCCCAACGACCTGGCCGCCATCGTTGGCGCGTACGTGCGGGGGGAGTGAAAATGATCCACTCGCGCATCGACGCCACTACGCTCAGGGACCGGCTCGACGCGTCCTACTACACGCCTGAAGTCCTTGCGAATGAAGCTCGGCTCCTGGCACGTGGTGCGGCACCTCTCCGGTCGCTTATCGACACGAAAGCATCGAACTACGGCGTCCTTCCTCCGTCCGAGGATTATCTGCCCCTCGGAGCCGGGGTGCCCCTCATCCGAGGGGGCGATCTCGATGGAGGGGCTATCCGAGATCCGGAGGTCGCGGCTCCGTTGAGCTTCAAGCGGCCTCGTGGAACGGCACACGCGGGTGAGGTGCTACTGCTCATCAAGGGGGCTTGCATTGACAGCCCTGCCGGCGTCGCTCTCGTCTCGGAGCGCCACGCAGGAAGCGTGTTCAACGGGAGCTGTTACCGGCTCAAGGTTGGGTCGAACTGCGATGCGGGATTCCTCGTCGCGTACTGCCAAACCAGCTACCTGCTGCTTCAGAAGAAGCGGGAGA
>CAZYSW010000924.1:0-997 GCA_964650105.1 uncultured Nannocystaceae bacterium | reverse complement strand
ATTGCTAATACGGGGATCGCCTACAACGCAGAGGACTCCATCCTCAGCTACTGGGTACCGTCGATCTCGCTCGATGCCCAGCGCTACATCGGCGACAAGATCCGGCTGGCGGAACGGCTGCGGGAGCGCGCGCGCGAGCTTCGCGTGGAAACGACCGCGGCGTTCGAGGCAGCCGGCCTTTCGGGTGTAGCGGGGCGGGCGCGATCCGTCGGACGGGTCTCAGCAGCAGACGTTGTCGACCGCCTCGATGCACTCCACTACCGAGCGGATCTGCTTGAGAACCTCCGTGCATGCCGTCGTCACACGACCGTGCGCCTTGGGTCGGCCAGCGACTTCACCGGGCTGGCTGACGGGGACCACGGCAACCCTCGTTACGGAGACGGTCCCATCTACGTCCGCGCGACGGAACTCTCCGGCGGTACGCTGGATGCTCAAACCGAGGCTCGCCTGGACCCGCGATATGCGTCGAGCCTGCCGACAAGCGTATGGGCGACGTCTGACGACGTGATGTTCTCGATTGTTGGGACGCTCGGCGCAACGGGCATTCTCGAGGACGGAGTTCGCGCCGTGCTCTCTCGAGGTGTTGCGAAGGTAAGGCCGGTGAGCGTCTCGAAGCACTACGTCAAGGCATTCATGAGGACCAACGCCTTCTCGCTCGAGCTCCTTCGGCGGTCAGTCGGGACGATCCAACGAGGAGTGTATCTGGAGAGTCTGCAGCTCTTGGAGATCCCCGTTGTCGATCGAGCCGTGTCGATTGCCGAGAACGAGCGCAAGGCTGACCTCTGCATGTTCTCGGCCAAGAAGTTCACCAAGGCAGCTGGCGTACTCGTTGAACGACTGATCGACGGACAGGTTACTGAGGCCGACCTCGTCACCGCCCAACACGCGCTCGACTCCGGTGACCGTGGTCCTGACCGCGCCATCCTTCAGTCCCTCCGGCAGAACGGGAACCCGGCGCAGCCGCTCATCGCCGACCTCGACGGCCTGTACGCGCTCC
>CAZYSW010000923.1:0-1771 GCA_964650105.1 uncultured Nannocystaceae bacterium | reverse complement strand
ACGGCCCCGGGAACCCTAGGCGTCGCGCCCAGGAACCCGTTGGTCCCCCACCTGGACGCATCCGCGCTCTCAGTCGCTGCAGGAGCGCTCTCGTTGCATGACGGCAAGGTCCCTATGCGACGAGCGGGCCTCGGTACGCGGAGGCTGCTCGCCGTCGCTATGCAGCGAGAAGTTGCGGCACAGTCCGGGCTCACGATCGTTGACGAGTTTGAGCACGGACTCGAACCGCACCGTATCCGCCGGCTACTGCGCGTCCTCCGTGGCCGTCCACCCGAGGGCCAAGGGACTGCGATGGGCCAGCTCATTTTGACCACGCATTCGCCCACCGTCCTGTCCGAACTCGATGCGACAGAAGTCGCAGTAGTGTGCCGGGAGGCCGACGGGACAGCCAGAGTGAAGAGCCTGCCTCATGCGGTGGCATATGTGCTCAAGCGAACTCCTGAGGCGCTCCTCGCACGAAAGGTGATCGTTGCTGAGGGTGCGACGGAGGAGGGCCTTTGCTTGGCCTTGGACGACGCGTGGACCGAAGAGACCGGGGTCGGCTTCGGGTACCGCGGTGTCTCGGTTGTCGATGGTGGCGGCAGCTCTCAACCTGCCGAGCTCGCGGGACACCTTGTGGCCCTCGGCTACGATGTCGCGCTCCTGATCGACTCTGACGCGAGAGCGAAGGAGGGCAAGGCCGCGATGGCAAGGGTGCTCGCGTGGCCCGGCGGGGTATCTACTGAGCAGCGCCTCGCGGCGGACCTTCCGATTCCCGCGCTGAAGGAGATGGCGGTGATGGCGACGACGAGCGCGAAGAAGAGTGCATCCCGTGCCGGGGCGTCGGTGATCCGCTGCAGACCATCTTCGGCTTCCGCGACGATCCGGAGCCGTGGGACACCATCAAGACCGACTTCGAGGTCCTCGAGGACGCGCTCACGGAGCCGTGGCGCTGGCGACGTGAGGGGAGAAACGAAGCGCTCGGGGAGTGGCTCGTCCAAGCTCGGAAGCAGCTCGAGGAGACCGGCCAGCTCGTGATCGCCAACGATGCGCCGGTCACTTGGCTGAGGCACGACCCTGCCGTGCCCCCGCCGGAGGCATGGGCGATGGCGTGTCGAACCGTGCCCGCCCCGATGGGGGAAAGCGTGGTCGCCATCCTACAGTGGCCGAGCGAGTGCAGGGAGCTGGCGAAGCGGCTGGGCGGAAGGTGGCCCATCGTCGAGCGTTTTGATGATGCGGATCTTCTTCGGCTCGGAGCGAGGCTGGTCGACGCGGATGGTCCCACGGTTGTCGAGGCGCTCGTGGAGTTCGTTTCGGATCGGATGACCGCGATTGGGCCGGCGCTGAGGACCGCCGTCGACGCCATCAGGGCAGGTCGCGGCGTCTCGCGCATCACGAAGAACCGAGAGCATGCTGTCGAAGGGACCGCTTGAGGCCCGACCCCGGGCGGCCTCGGGGGTCGGTCTCGGGCGAGGCGGTCAACGCCTTGGCCAAGGTGCTGAAGTGGGCGGAGGAGATCGACGCCGGGGTGGTCGCGCGGGCCGACATCGCTCGGAGGGAGGGGATCTCGCGGGCCCGGGTCACGCAGCTGATGAAGTTGCTCGACCTTGGCAATGATGTGCGCGAGGCGATCCAGGCGGGGGAGATGATCTGCAGCGTGCGCGAGGCGATCGCAAGGTCGCAACGCAACGACCACTGAGAGGCAATGCGCCCCCCCGTGCTCACGCGGATCCCTTGTCTGCGGGCCAAAGAAGGCCGAACCCGACATGGCGCCCACGCCCGATCGCGATTG
>CAZYSW010000922.1:0-1779 GCA_964650105.1 uncultured Nannocystaceae bacterium | reverse complement strand
GGGCCGGGTATCGAAGGTCCAGCGTGAGCGCGGACCAGACCGGCTCGGGAGGGGTGGGCGGTCGTCCGTCGGTCCCCGTCACCAGCAACGTGAAGCCGCGCGAGAGGGTGGGGGACGCGAACGCCAGGCCGACGGTCACGACGAGGGCCGTGGCGACGGCCAGACGCACGCCGACCCGCGGCCGGGGCAGAGCGAGGCGCGGATCCGCCCCGCTCGCGCGCAAGCGAGCGGCGACCTCGTCCACGTAGCGCCGCACCAGGGCCGCAGAGCCCGTGACCCGCTCCCCGTCGCCGCGCTCGACCGCGTGGGCGAGCTCGAGCGCGCCCAGGATCTCGTGGCGCAGCGCGTCGTCGCGGGCCGCCTCGGTCGCGATCGCACCCGGTCGCAGCGGACCGCGGGTCCGGGCCAGGGTCCGCGCCGCGTGCATCGGGGTCCACCAGCGTCGTCGGGCCCCCGCCACCCCCAGGCCCACCATGATGGCGATGGCCCCGGCCTCGCCGACCTGCCAACCGAGGCGGGCGAGGTCACCTCGCACCGACCAGGCCGCTGCGAACGTGGCCACCAGCCCCAGGGCGACGGCCGCCAGGATCGCGTCGACGACGAGCACCAGGAGCAGACGTGCAGCGGCCCAGCGACGGGCGGCCGAGACGAACGCCTCGATCCGCGCCTGCGCAGCGGCGGGCGCCGGCTGCGAAGCGTTCTTCGCGCTGGGCCGACCGGGTTCAGGCACGAGGATCTCTCCGGGGATCCGGGATCGGTGCGCCCCGCGTTGGCCGTACCATGCAGAGGGAAGGTATAACCGGCGGCTGCGGGGCAGTCACTTGGCCGGGCTGTCCACATTTCGGGCCCGCAGTTGCGGAGCTCGCGCCCGGGGTCCCAGGCCCTGAATAGTCGCCCCCAACGGCCGTCGAAGCGCGAGGCAATACGTGGTTTCACCCGAAGCCGACGACCACGAGTTGGTCGAATCCTGCAAGGGAGGGGATCGGCGCGCGTTCAGGGTGCTGGTGCAGCGCTACGAGCGCAAGGTGTACGCGGTCGCCTACGGATTCCTTCGAAACCAAGAAGATGCGCTCGACATCGTACAGGAGGCCTTCATCAAGGTCCATCGCTACCTCCCCAACTTCGAGGGGCAGTCGAGCTTTTACACCTGGCTCTACCGCATCGTGGCCAACCTCTGCATCGACCACCTGCGCCGGGTCGGTCGCAAGCGCGACGTCGAATTCGACGACCGCATCCGGCACGACGGTGAGCACGACGCGGGCAGCCAGCTCGTTCCGATCTCCAGCCTCGGCGACCCCTCCGAGGCGGTCAAGAACAAGGAGATCCTCTCCGCCGTCGAGGAGAGCCTGGGGCACCTCAGCGAGAAGCACCGCGCGGTCATCGTCATGCGCGAGCTTCAGGGGATGTCGTACGCCGACATGGCCAAGGCCATGAATTGCTCCAAGGGCACCATCATGTCTCGTCTGTTCCACGCCCGGCGCAACATGCAGAAGCTTCTCGCTTCGCGCCTGGACCACCTGCCGGGCGCCTCGTCCGAAGAGGGTGATTCCGATCCAGTGACTCAGGAGGCCGCATCGTCATGAAAACGCCCATTGGAAGAAGCGGCGTGTCCCACGAGGACCTCCAGCTCTACTTCGACGGTGAGCTGACCGGCGCCGAGGCGCAGGAGCTGGCCGCGCAGATCGAGGCCGAGCCGGAGCTGGCGCGCGCGCTCGAGCAGCTCGGCGTGCTGCGAGACGTCGTGGTCGCGAGCCTCGAGGCGAAGGCCCAGGAGGTCCC
>CAZYSW010000921.1:0-1784 GCA_964650105.1 uncultured Nannocystaceae bacterium | reverse complement strand
GGTCTTGAGGCCACGCAGCGTCAGGTAGCAGTCCTGCGGACCGGGCACCGCGCCGCACGAGTTCTGCAGGAACGCTAGGCGCTCGTACAGCTCCGGATCGTCGGTGACCAGCGCCCCTCCGATGGCGTCGGAGTGACCGGCGACGTACTTCGTCGTGCTGTGCATCACGACGTCCGCACCGAGCTCCAGGGGCCGCTGCAGCGCGGGAGAGGCGAAGGTGTTGTCCACCGCCAAGATCACCCCCCGCCGGCGGCAGATGGCCGCGATGGCTGCGATGTCGGCGAGCTTGAGCATGGGGTTGGTCGGCGTTTCGATCCACACCAGGCGGGTGCGATCCTCGATGGCCGCCTCGATCCGCGCCGGGTCGGTGGGATCGACGAAGGAGAAGGTGTTCCCCCGGCGCCTCATGACCTTGTCGAACAGGCGGAACGTACCGCCATAGACGTCGTCGGCGGACACCACGTGGTCCCCGGCGTCCAGGAGCTGCACGAGCGTCATCGTCGCTGCGCACCCCGACGCGAAGGCGAGGCCGTACCGCCCCCCCTCCATGGCCGCCAGCGCACGCTCCAGGGCGAACCGCGTCGGATTCTGGGTGCGGCTGTACTCGAAGCCGGTGTGCTCACCGGGAGCAGGTTGGGCGTAGGTCGACGTCTGGAAAATGGGTGGGCTGACCGCCCCCGTCACGGGTTCGGGACGCTGACCGCCGTGAATCGCCAGCGTTTCGGCGCGGACCTGCTCGCCGAGATGATCGTCTTCGCCGCGGGTGTACTTGGCCATGTTCGAGTCTCGTTTCGCCGGGAGCTCACTTTCGCTCCGAGGCCAGGTAGTCGATGAGGTCGATCTTCGTCAACACGCCGAGAAGGCGATCGTCCTCGACGACCAGCACGACCTTGGCCTCGTTGAAGATGTTCTTGAGGAGCTGGATTCGGGTGTGTGGGCTCACCGTCGCGTAGTCCGACTCGATGAGCTCGCGCAATGGCGTATCGAGGGCCCCCTGGTGCTCGAGCAGGTAATTGAGCAGATCGATTTCGGCGACGATCCCACAGTGCCTGCCGCGCTCGTCCAGCACGGGAAGCTGGCTGATGCCGTGCTCCTTGAGCATGGCGATCGCTTCGCGAACGGTGGAATCGAGCCCCGCCGTGATGAGGCGATGTCCCCGGAATTTGAGCAGGTGGGCGACCGTCCCCGCCGTGTCGTCCTCGTCCAGAAACCCGTTGCTACGCATCCAGTCGTCGTTGAAGATCTTCGAGAGGTACTTCTGGGCGCTGTCGGGCAGCAGCACCAGGATCCGCCGGGGTTCCTTCAGGTTGCGGGCATACTTGATCGCACCGATCACCGCCGCCCCGCTCGAGCCTCCGCAGAAGATGCCCTCCCGACGGACGAGCTCGCGCGTCATCAAGAAGCACTCCTTGTCGTCGACCTGGACGACGTCGTCGAGGATGTCCAGGTTCATGGTCGACGGGAGGAAGTCCTCCCCGATCCCCTCCACGTAGTAGGAGAATGGCTTGGTCAGCCGACCGGTCTTCACGTACTCGTAGTAGAGCGAGCCGATGGGATCGACGCCCACGATCTTGATGTCGGGGTTGCGCTCCTTGAAGTAGCGGCCACAACCCGAGAGCGTGCCCCCGGTGCCCATGCCCGCCACGAACACGTCGAACTCGCCCCCGGTCTGCTCCCAGATTTCCGGGGCGGTGCTCACATAGTGGGCCTCGGGGTTGGCCGGGTTGTGGTACTGGTTGGCGTAGAAGGCTCCCGGTGTCTCTTCGACGACCCGCCGCGCCACC
>CAZYSW010000920.1:557-1790 GCA_964650105.1 uncultured Nannocystaceae bacterium | reverse complement strand
CGGACGGTCGTGCCGGGGTCCGGTCCCGGCCACACCTGAGACGCCGGGACCCACGCGCTCCAGCCCGGCCGCCACACGAGCACCTGCCGGCCCGCGGCGAGGTGCTCGGCCGCCAGGGCCCGTGCGGTCTCCTCGTCGACGGGTGCCTGTACGGTGCCATCGATGGAGACGTGGAGGTCAGCGGTCGTGCTCGGTTCGGGCATCGCGAGGGCTTCTCGTCTTAGCTCGTGTGTTATGTAACACAGAAGCTAACGCCTGTACGCCGGTGCGGTGGCCGAGAGCCGCCGAAGCCAGATCTGGGCCAACCCGAAAACCGCGCGCGCCGTCGAGCGGGAGCTGCTCCGCCTCGGCGCACGGCTCCGCGAACTTCGTGACGAGCGGGGGTGGACCCTTGAGCAGACGGCCGAGCGGGCAGGGCTTCATCCGGTGTCGCTCAGTCGCGTGGAGACCGGCTCCGTGAACGTCACGGTCGCCACGCTCGTCGCGGTCACGCGCGCGCTCGGGGTCGAGATCGTCGCGCTGTTCGAGGACTCGTAGCTCAGCCTCGGGCACATGAATCTCCGGGGTGTTCTTGGCCTCGGAGTCCCGCCCTCGCCAGGGCCATGCCCCTCCCGTCGCGTCCGTGTCCGCACGGCGCCACGAAAAAGACGCCCCACGCGCTCGCGTCTACCCACGGTTTCCCCCGCGTGTTACCGTTGGTGCGGGGTGCGCACCACAGTCCTCACGCTCCTGCTCGCGAGCCTCGTGGCGGGCTGCTTCACGGACTCTCCGAGCGTCGACGCGACGGGTTCGTCGATCGGCGGCAGCTCTGGGAGCGGCGGCTCCGAGAGCGGCGGCCCCGAGAGCGGCGGCCCCGAGAGCAGCAGCTCCGAGAGCAGCGGCTCCGAAAGTACCGGCGGATCGATGACGGTGCGGCTGTCCGGCGTCGTGATCGGCGATCCGTTCAAGCCTGGAACCTCGGGGTTGGCGGCAGTACCCATCGCTGTGCTCGGCGACCCCGACCACACCACGATGTCGGCCGCAGACGGCACGTTCGTGATCGACGTACCCGCGGGTCGCCCGGCGTGGCTCGTGACCGACCCGACGTCCAGCAACGTCGGTGGGGCAGTGGGCGTCGAGATCAACGCGAGCGACGTCGCAGGGGTGCAGCTTGTCAGCTTCCCGCGAACCACGATCGACGCGCAGGTCCAGAAGCTGCAGGCTGCGCTTAACCAGAAGCAGCTAAGGGCGCCC
>CAZYSW010000920.1:0-547 GCA_964650105.1 uncultured Nannocystaceae bacterium | reverse complement strand
AGATGCAGGATCCCACGGTGGAGTACGACGACATGAAGGGGGCAGTCGCCGTGTTTTCCAACAAGAGCGATACCGCGATCACGATGGACCCGATGCCGCCATCAAACCAGTACTTCGCGATCGACTGGCTCGGCTCGACTCACCTCGGTCAGAACAGCTCCAACTCCGACCCGCCGCTCGTCGTCTTCTTCAACCTGACCCCCAGCATGATGATGGAGGCAGGGATCGAGCTGGCCGCAGTCCTGCCGATGCACGGCTGCAACGTGCCGCTGTCACGGCCGCCTGTCCTGCCGGACCACTTCGTGAGCGTGCACGCAGTCTGCGACTGACGCACCAACCGAGCTCGCCGCGCTGTTCGAGGGTCGTAGATCGGGCGGGAGGATCCGGCCGGTTACCTTCGCCCTCGGAGTCCCGCCACCGCGGGCGCCGCATGAAATCCACGGGAAAATCGAGAGGGCAATTTCGGTTTGGGTTTCGGAGACGGGATGCCGAGTCAGTCCTCGAGCATCGACGCGAGGATGCTGTCCTGGTCGATGTCGGCGTGCTC
>CAZYSW010000919.1:477-1795 GCA_964650105.1 uncultured Nannocystaceae bacterium | reverse complement strand
ATCGAGAGTGATGCGCACACCCGGAAGCTGATCGATGGCGGCCAGGTATTCAGCATCTGTTACCTGCCGGCGGACTCCGAAGATGTCGTCTCGCTGTACACAAAGCCAGCCGAAGTTGGCGTCAACAAGCTGGGCGACCACAACTACTTCGAGGCGCCGGTCACCGGAGCACCCGTGTTCGAAGGCTCTGTTGCATGGTTCGAGTGCCGGGTCACGCAGTCACTCGAAGTCGGCGACCACGTCCAGTACATCGGCGAAGTAGTCGGCGGGGCCGCGATCACCGATGAACCAGCATGGACCCTGCAGGAGCTGGGCTGGGATTACGGCGGGTAGGCGATCTACCCGGCGCGCCGCCGCTCCCGGTGGGCCGTCATCAGCCGGTCGCGCTCATCGGGCGGTAGATACTTCACCGCCTCACGAATGGTGACGCCGGACATCCTCCCTGTTCGAGGGGCAAGCCAGGCGGCGATCAATTCGGGTCGCCGCTTGCCTGTTTCGCTCGCGCTCCTCGAGCATGTCGTCGGCATAGCGCGCGAACCGGTCGAAGTCGCCCTCGGCGGCCCGGAGAGGCCGCAGGAGCGCGAGCATCGCCGCCCGGCGAAGCCAGAAATCCTCGTCCCGCGCCCAGCGATCGAGCGCATCTCCCAGCTCGGGATAGCGAGCAACCAGCCCGCCGGCAACCTCTATCGCCAGCGTATCGACCAGCGCCCACGTCCGGGCGCTCCGCAAGAAACACTCAACGAGCGCGATGTCTTGAGGCCCAAGCAGCGCGATTCGTGCGGCGAGGAGCTGACACGCCACCATGCGGCAATCGTGGATGCGTGTCTTCCACAGCGACTCGGCAAGGTCGAGCAGCTCCGCTCGCCCGATTTGGGGTTCCTGTCGCAAGAGGTCGCGGGCGACGCGCTCCAGCGACGGCACGCTGTTCCCGAAGAAGGTGGCTTCGCTCTTGAGATACTCCTTTTCCCTGGTCGCGCGTTCCGGGTTTCCAGAGGCTCGCAGTGTGCCGGTGATCTCAGCGACGAGCGCGGGGATGGAGGGGCCGGTCATGCATGGAAGGATACGCAGATCCCGGACTGGGCTCAGCCTCGCTACGCTGGAATGACCGGCGACCGCTGGTCGGAGGGCGTATGGAGCGGCAAAACCCGGTGCTTATCGCACAGGGCATGTACTACGCGATCACGGGCGCCTGGCCGCTCGTGGCGATCGGGGCCTTCCAGCGAATCACAGGTCCTAAAGTGGACCTCTGGCTCGTGAAAACGGTAGGGGCACTGGTGCTGGTGTCGGGAATGGTGATGCTCGTGTCCGGCCTGCGAGA
>CAZYSW010000919.1:0-461 GCA_964650105.1 uncultured Nannocystaceae bacterium | reverse complement strand
TTCATCTGTATCGACATCTACTACGTCGCGAAGCGCCGGATATCGCCGGTGTATCTGCTTGACGGCATAGTTCAGGCGGGGCTTCTCGCCGCCCACGCGGTTCGCAGCAGGTAACGCTATCCCCTCCCGTCGTCCGGGAGGGGATAGCGCGCAGTCGCGTCTAGGCCTTGCGGAAACGCGGGATCGTGATCTTCTCCTGCCGCTCGAAGACGACTTCGACGGGCAGGCCGACTTTGATCTCGTTCTCATCAGCGTCGACGACGTTGGTCAGGTACATGAAGTCCGGCTCGTCGTCCATCTGGACGATGCTGGCGTTGTAGGGCACGACATCCGCAAGCCCGGGGTGACCAGGCCTGTTGACGATGACATAGCTCCACACCTTGCCTTTGCCGGACACCTGCTTCCAACCGAGGTTGTAGCTGTGGCACTTGTGGCAGATAACTTCGGCCTGGAACTGGACG
>CAZYSW010000918.1:0-1796 GCA_964650105.1 uncultured Nannocystaceae bacterium | reverse complement strand
ATGCCGGGTTCGAGATCCGCGACTCGATCGCGTGGCTGTACGGGTCCGGCTTCCCGAAGTCTCTGAACGTTGCGAAGGCCATCGCGACAGGCGGCGGCCGCCCAGAGGACATCCGTCGTGCGGCGATGGGCGAGGGCTACGAGCCGTCCGGTCGGGGACGCGTGAACTACGACCACGGGTCCGGTTCAGCGATGAACGGGACGTCGACGTCGGTCCCGCTCACCCCCGACGCCGCCCGCTGGCGGGGCTGGGGCACCGCCCTCAAGCCCGCGTTCGAGCCGATCATCGTCGGACGCAAGCCTCTCGCAGGCACCGTCGCGGCTAACGTCCTCGCGCACGGCACGGGCGCGCTGAACATCGACGCATGCCGCGTGCAGACGTTTAGCGACGGTCCGGGCTCAACGCCGAGGGCTGCCGATGGCGGCCAGCGAACCGCGATGGCAGGCGACATGGATCGCGTCGACTATGACGGCTCGAAGGGCCGTTGGCCGACGAACGTCGTCCTCGACGAGTCGCAGGCCGCCGAGCTCGACCGACAGGGCGGGGAGTCCGTGAGCAAGGCGGGCGGCAGTAGCGGCACCCACTTCTCAGCAGGCGCCCCCGGTGTTCCAACGCCAGGTCGACCCCGAGGTGGACACGCTGACTCCGGCGGCGCGTCACGGTTCTTCCCGACGTTCCGCTACGAGGCCAAGGCGCCCACGAGCGAGCGGCCACGCGTCCCTAAGCGATTGCTTCGCCTTCGAGACGACCTCACGCCCGAGCAAGTGGATCACGTGCGGGCGCGTCTGGCAGAGGCCGGTGTGCAAGTTGACTGACACGCGCCGCGCACCCCTCGGGATCGGCCCGCAGGTCCGACTCCCACAGCCGCACAACCTCCCAGCCGCACGCTCTGACGTAACGGTCTTGGGAGCGGTCGAGGGCCACCCGGCGACGAATGCGTGCCTCGTTGCTCGCGCCCTTCCGGTCGTGCCAGTAGTCGCCGTCGAACTGGACGACGAGACGGGCCGACGGGATCGCCGCATCGGGGGTGAACTTGCCACCGAAGGTCGGTTGCCGCAGGTACTCCACGCCGAGGCCGTCGAGCAGCGCGTAGCCAAGCCGTTCGGCCCTCGTCGTGCGGCCGAGCTGCTGGCGGGCGTTCATCTCGAGCAGCATGGTGCGGCGCTCAGGGTCGGCGTCACGGCACGGGAGGGAGCAGTAGGTGATCCGGTGGGCGCCGGACGCCGAGCGGGACGGGGACCAGCGGAAGGTTCCGCCGCACGTCTTGCAGGTGTGCTCGGTTTTGCCGTCGCCCTGGGCCGCGTTGTGGCAGTCGAGGGAGCAGTAGCGCCCTTCACCCTTCGCCACACGACCGGCGGGGATGTAGAAGCTGACGCCGCACCGCTCGCAGGTTCGATCCTCGCCGGTGCGCCGCTCGGGCCTCGGGCTGGATCGGTAGCAGTCGAGGGTGCAGTACCGCGATCCCGGCGGGCATCGCTTGGTGACCTCGACGCCGCACCCGTCGCAGGTGAACGCCCGCACCTTGTATCCCGCTCGACCTTTCGCCATAACGCCCATTCTACCGCGACAGTGAACCCGTTAGGAGTAATGACGTATGCGTGACTTCGACCCGGCAGAAGTTCCTGCCGATCTGCGCGACTACTTCGAGGAGGTGGTTGGGGGTGAGTCTGTGGCTCACCCCACCTAGAACCGTCAAGCCACTCGACCTCATGCGCTGGCTCGTCCGGCTCGTCACCCCACCGGGCGGCACCGTCCTCGAACCGTTCGCCGGGTCCGGGACAACCGCCGAAGCGTGC
>CAZYSW010000917.1:0-1797 GCA_964650105.1 uncultured Nannocystaceae bacterium | reverse complement strand
GGGCCTGTACGCGATCAAGGGCCCCAAGGACGCGATGAAGCAGATGGCCCGCGACTTCGACCCGGACATGACGGCGCGGAACGCCGGCATCTTGGGGATGATTCAGCAAGAAAGCGGGCACTTTCTGGCCTCGCCCTACGGGGATGCGTTCGCGGTCGGCAACGACGACACCGACGTGTGGGGAGGCCTCACCGGAAACGAGGTGGGCGAGGCGTTCGGGACCGGCGGGTTGGGACTGGTGGGCACGGGCCGCGGCGGTGGAGGCGGTGGCGAGGGCACCATCGGGCTCGGTCGCGTGGGGCGGATCGGCAAGGGAGGATGCTCGGGCGGGACCTGCCAGGGCGACACGTACGGACGCGGCGGAGGCACCGGCTTCCAGGGGCGAGGCAAGCGTGCGCCTCAGGTGCGGATCACCAAGGCCGCGATCAGCAGCGCGGTGGACAAGGACATCATCCGTCGCGTCGTTCGCAACCACATCAACGAGGTTCGCCACTGCTACAACCAGGGCCTCGTGCGCGACCCGAACCTCCGAGGCCGCGTCGCCGTCCAGTTCACGATCGGCCCCACGGGGAAGGTGCCCGCGGCGGTCGTCCAGGAGTCCACGCTCGCCGATCGCAACGTCGCCGACTGCGTGGCCAAGGCCGTGCGTCGCTGGAGCTTTCCCAAACCCCAGGGCGGTGGCACCGTGATGGTCACGTATCCGTTCGTGCTGTCGCCGGGGTGAGCTCGCGGCTCGGGAGCGCGGCGGAGCGGCGGACCGTCGCGCCCGTCCGGGGTCGGTGAGCAAGCGCGTGGAGCCGGCGAGCGTTCCGCCGCTCTCGTAAAGAGGTTGAGCCGCCGGCGCCCGGTACGGGCGCCACGGGACCGGGGCACGTCCCTTGCAGCGTCACCGGACAGGAGGTCCGATGAACGCTCTCATCAAGATTCTGATCGTCCTCGCCATCATCGGCGCGCTGAACTGGGGTCTGATCGGGTTCTTCGAGTGGAACCTGGTCGACGCCATCTTCACGGGCGAGGGATACGCCGACGCGACGGTCGGCGAGCGGGTGATCTACGCGTTGTTGGGGCTGGCGGGCCTGCTCGCCCTGTTTGCCCTGCCGCGCTTGCGCACCGTGGAGCATCGCGTGCCGGCGCGCACCACCGTCTGAGCCCCCGTGCAGGTCCGCCACGCCGTGCCCCCGGGCCCACACACCCGGGGGGCGGGGAGGGGACGGCCGCGCGCCCACCGCAGATGGGCTGCCCCGGCGAGCGGGCGCGTGCACGTGCAGGTAGGCGGCGGGTCCGCGATTCTTCGGGATGTTCGGGATGTCGAGACGCCCTGCCGGCGCACCGACGACGTCGATCGCGAGCTGGGATTTCGGCACGCCGCCCCGAGCACGGGCGGAGTGACGCCGGGTTTCGGTACCTGCTCGACGGGACGAGAGCAGGCTCCCATGCGACCGGCCGACGACGTTCCGCCGAGCCGGTGCCTTCCCGGTTTCGGCGGACGAGGAGGTGTACGCCAGTGTGTGTCTCGCGAACGCCACGCCGGACAAACTCCTGGTTGTAACCCTGGAGCCGCACCGATACCATCCCTGCTGCTTTTCGCGCCCATGGAGGGACGTCCCACGATGCGCCGGTTTTTCGCCGTTCTGGCTCTAGTCACTCCCATCGCGGTGGCCATGCCCGCCTGCAAGCTGGCGAGCCGTCAGCGCGTGCAGTCGATCAACCGCATGAACGAGGGCATCGTCCTCGAGAAGAAGGGCAACACCTCCTCGGCCGAGCGGGCCCTCAAGGAAGCGATCGAGCTGGACCCCT
>CAZYSW010000916.1:0-1798 GCA_964650105.1 uncultured Nannocystaceae bacterium | reverse complement strand
TGAACGCCTCGAGGTCGGCCGGCTTCCGGTAGATGCGATCGGGGTGGTAGGCGACGACGGCGCTCAGCCGCTTGGCGCGCAGGTCGTCGAGGAGACGCTCGTACTCGGGGCGGCGCTTGGCCCGGAAGGCCGAGATGTCGTTGTCGACGTACTCGACGACTTCCGCGTCGGGCCAGCGGGCCTTGGCGATCTCGCGGCAGTCGGCGAGCTGGCGGGCGACGCCCTCGCCGTCGCGCCTGTCGAGGCTGATCCGGGCGTAGATGCCGACCCTTCCCATGCCCGGAGTCTCGCGCGTTCGTGACGCGAAATGTGCTCGGTCATCTTGATCACCGAGCACATTTCGCGTCACTCCTGTCTAGTCGAACATCAGTACGGAGAGTGGCGGTCAGCCCTGCTCCTGCCCCGCTTCCTGCTCCTGCTGCTCGATGGCCTGCTCGAGGGCGTGGATCACGACGCCGACCCGGACTGACCCCCGAGCGCGGAGACGCCCCCGCTCCTCGAGCGGGGGCGTCGTGCTTAGCCGGAGCAGGCGGCGAGGTCGGGGTCCGGGGGGATGAGCTGCCCATCGGGGCGGGCGTGGGCCTGCCAGGTGCCGTCGCTGTACCCCCACCCCTCGTCGTTCCACGACAGGCGGCGCCCGTCGGGGCAGTCGTAGCTGGCGAACCCCAGCAGCACGAGCTGCCCGTTCTCGTCGGTGCACTGCGCGGCGGCGATGACGTCGGCGGTGGGGGTGCCCACCAGGGCGCTGCACGCGGGCGTGCCGTCGCCCGAGGCGCCGGCGGGGGTGTCGGTCCCCCCGTCGTCCCCGCACGCGGCCAGCAGGACGGCAGCCGCTCCTGCCAGGATGGTGGTGTTGATGGTGCGTCGTAGCATCACCACCATGGTGACATCGGCCCGGGGTGGCCGCACGTTCTCCGCCGGGCCGGTGAACCGGCTGGCGCGCTCGCGTGGTGCGCGCTGCTGCTCTCCCACGAGCTGCTGCTCCGACAGACGGCCGGGATGTTACGAACGGGTGACGACCCCGGCACGTCAGACGATTCCGTCTTGACTGTCGTCAGACGGCGGCGTATGATGGCGGCATGAGCAGCAACCAGCGCACCATCACCGCCACCACCGTCGCCGAGGTTCTCGGGCCCGACGGCGAGACCATGGTCACCGTCGACCTGGCCGACCCGCCCGAGTGGCTCGACCTGGCGGCCCTGCGGGCCGACGCCGCCGCCCACGGCGACACCGACCTGGTCGCCACCATCGACGACCTGCTGTAGCCCGGTCGAGCTGCCGTAACAGGAGCCCAGCCCCACCCCGGGGCTGGGCTTCGCCCTGTCGTAAGGAGACGAGAGATGATCGACGAAGTCGCACAGCAGCTCGCAGACGAGCTCGGCGCCGCCGCCCACCGGGTCGCCGTCCTCGCCGGCCCCGACGAGGCGATCGAGTGGGAGCAGCGCATGGCCGACCGGGCCACGAGCCTGGCGCTCGAGATCTGCCAGGTCGACGACGACGAGATCGCCGCCGACGCCGTCGCGGCGATCATGGCGGCGCTGTGGCCGCACGGCGACCCGGAGGACGTCGGGGAGGCGGACTGGTGGCGGACCCCGCTCGGCCGCGTGTGCGCCCGGTCGCTCGGCCGCAGCGACGCCGAGTCCGTCACATTCTCCGTCGCCGCCGCGATGCTCGGCGTGCACAAGGGCACGGTCAGCCAGCTCGTGGATCGGGGGAAGCTCGACCGGCACCCCGACGGCGGCGTGCTGCGCGCCAGCGTCCTCCAGCGCATCGCACAGCGAGGCCAGACGACGTGACC
>CAZYSW010000915.1:0-1804 GCA_964650105.1 uncultured Nannocystaceae bacterium | reverse complement strand
GGAGGGCACGGCCTGCTCTCGCGACTGCCGCCCCCGCCGACGCTGGGGACCGACCCGGGCGCCCAGGCCCCCGAGGACGACGGCTGGGAGGACCCCGCGCGGCTGATCCCCGAGCTGCGCGAGCAGGGAATCGTGCCGCCCGCCGAAGCGGACGAGGAGGCCCCCGAGCAGGCGCCGACGGCCGCGGACAGCGAAACGGTCGACGAGGAGCCTCACGCGGGGGAACCCGTGCTGGACCCCATCCTGATCGGCCGCGAGCTGGCCATGGAGCTGGGCGTCCGGGTCGGCGCGCAGGTGCAGCTCATCACGCCCATCGGGCGGACGACGCCGGCAGGGCAGATCCCGGGCGTACGGGCGGCGAGGATCGCGGGGGTCTTCTACTCGGGGATGTACGAGTACGACCGAAAGAACGTGTATGCCCCTCTGCCCGAGGTGCAACGCTTCTTGCTGACCGGCGATCGCGTGAGCGGAATCGAGGTCAAGCTCGAGGACATCGACGAGATCGATCGTGGGAAAGCCGCGGTCGAGCGGGTGGTGGCCGAGCAGGGGAGGGCCGACGAGCTCTTGGTGGAGGACTGGCGCGACCTGAACCGCAACCTGTTCTCGGCGATGTTTCTGGAAAAGGTCGCGATGTTCATCGCGCTGCTGTTCGTGGTGCTGGTGGCCTCGTTCGGAATCCTCGCCAGCAATCTGATGAGCGTGATGGAGAAGAGCAAGGAGATCGCGATCCTCAAGGCCATGGGGACGGGAGACGACGGGATCCTGCGCGTCTTCATCGCCGAGGGGCTGTGCGTGGGCTTTCTGGGGAGCTTCGGCGGGATCGCGATGGGGCTCGTCTTGTGCTGGGCGTTGGACCGCTACGGCCTGCCGCTGAACGAAAACGTCTACTACATCGAGCGTCTACCGGTGGTCGTCAATCCGGTCGAAGTGGTCCTGGTCGGCGTCGCCGCCCTGGTGATCGTGTGTATCTCCAGCCTGTACCCCGCTTTGGTCGCGTCGCGGATGCGCCCGGTGGACGCGCTGCGCCACGCCGACCAGTGAGCGGCCCGCTGCCGGCTGGGGCGCGCCCGGGGCGTCGAAGCCGACCCTCCGCGCGGGGCGATGCGCCCGATCCACCCGGGACGGCCGGGGGGATTGCCGCGCTTTTGTCGATGGTCCTGCCTCCCCGCCATCGCGACGAATCCATCACGACGCGGTTCCGAAGCGGCAGGAGCCGCGTTGACAGCCGATCTGCGCCCATTTAGCCTGCCCCGGCTCCGGTTCGTCATGAGTCGACCGCACCCGTCCGAGGATGCGCCTGTGCTGGTGCAGGTGGTCCGCATGTCCAAGGAGTTCGCCCACGGGACGGGCGTGCTGCCGGTGCTGCGGGACGTGAGCCTGACGCTGCACCGGGGCGAGATGGTGACCATCATCGGCGCCTCGGGGGCGGGCAAGTCCACCCTCTTGCACTGCCTGGGTACGCTCGACCTGCCGACGCGAGGGCAGATCCTGTTCGAGGGGGTCGACATCGTGGAGCTGCCGCCGCCCGAGTTGGCCCGCTTCCGCAACCGCACGATCGGCTTCGTCTTCCAATTCCATCACCTCTTGCCGGAGTTCTCGGCCCTCGAGAACGTGATGATGCCCGCCATGGTCGGTCGGCTGGCGGTCAAGGAGGCGCGCAGGCGTGCCGAGGAGATGCTCGAAGCGGTCGGCATCTCTCACCGCTTGCACCACCGGCCCGGGGAGCTCTCCGGCGGGGAACAGCAGCTGGTGGCCTTCGCGCGCGCTCTTGTCATGCGGCCGAAGCTGCTCTTGGCGGATGATT
>CAZYSW010000914.1:0-1807 GCA_964650105.1 uncultured Nannocystaceae bacterium | reverse complement strand
CTCGCGCTGGAAGGCGATGGTCTCGGCGACCAACTGCGCGTCGATCTCGGGTCGCTTCACTTCAACGATATTGATCTGAAGCTGCTTGCCCGTGTACTGCTCGAGCTCCTTGCGAAGCCGATCGACCTCAGCGCCGCCTTTGCCGATCACCATTCCCGGCCGAGCCGTGTGAATCGTGATCTTCGCCTTGTTGGTAGCCCGCTCCACCTCGACCTTCGATACACCGGCCGTGTAGAAGCGCTTTTTGATCCGCTCTCGAATCTCGAGATCCTCATGGAGGAGGTCGGCGTACTCTTTCCTATTGGCGTACCAGCGACCGTCCCAGTCCTTGATCACACCGAGCCGAAACCCGGTCGGGTGTACCTTTTGACCCAAAAGTCATCCCCCTCTAATACGGTTCGAGCGTGTTATGCTTCCTCTCGCTCCGCCAGCACCACGGTGATGTGGCTCGTCCGCTTCCTGATCCGGTCAGCGGTGCCGCGGGCGCGCGGCATGATCCGCTTCATCGTCGGTCCTTGATCCACATAGGCCTTCGCCACATAAAGTGACTCCGGATCCATCTCAAAATTGTTCTCCGCGTTCGCAGCAGCAGAACGGACGACCTTTGATACGGCCTTCGATGCGCCCCGCGGCGATAGATCCAAGATCGCCAAGGCCTCACCAAGGTTCTTGCCCCTGATCAGGTCGACCACTTGCCTGGCCTTTCTAGGCGACATGCGAATGTGACGCGCGACCGCCTTTGCTTCCATCGTTCTCCTGCCTCCTCAATCCTTCGCAAGACACCCGGAAGCGCTTCCCGCTCCGGGCGCACACCTCACCTGACGCCCGAAGCGCGCTCTTGGTTGGTGTGTCCCCGATACGTCCGAGTCGGGGCGAACTCACCGAGTTTGTGCCCGACCATATCCTCCGTCAAGTAGATCGGGACATGCTTGCGACCGTCGTGAACCGCGATCGTGTGCCCGACCATCTCGGGGAAAATCGTCGAATCGCGGGACCACGACTTGATCACGCGCTTTTCGCCTGACTCGTTCATCTGCCGAATCTTCTTGATCAAGCTGGGGTGCACGTATGGCCCCTTTTTCACTGATCGGCCCATGGGCTCACTCCCTATGCTTCTTAAAGACGACTACTTCCTCCGCCGCGAGCGGACGATTTCGGCGTCCGAAACCTTCTTCTTCCTCGTGCGATAGCCCAACGTCGGCTTGCCCCACGGGGTCATGGGCGAGGGCATGCCGACCGGGGCCTTGCCTTCGCCGCCTCCATGCGGGTGGTCAACGGGGTTCATCACGACACCGCGCGTATGCGGGCGACGACCGCGATACCGCTTGCGGCCCGCCTTGCCCTCGACGATGTTCTCGTGCTCGACATTGCCGACCTGACCGATCGTCGCACGGCAATCGACGTGCACCATGCGGAACTCGCCCGAAGGCAACCGCAAGGTCGCCTTATTGCCCTCCCGCGCCATCAACTGAGCCGAGGCGCCGGCGGACCTTGCAATCTGCGCTCCCTTGCCAGGCTTCATCTCGATGTTGTGCACCACGGTACCGACCGGAATGTTCCGCAGCGCCAGCGCGTTGCCGGGTTTGATGTCCGCATCCGGACCCGACATCACCGTGTCGCCGACATTGAGACCAATCGGTGCGAGGATGTACCGCTTCTCGCCGTCCGCGTAGTGGAGGAGGGCGATGCGAGCCGACCGGTTCGGGTCGTACTCGATCGAGGCCACCTTCGCCGGCACCGAATCCTTCGTCCGCTTGAAATCGATCACGCGGTACTGGCGCTTGTGACCACCTCCACGGTGCCGGGC
>CAZYSW010000913.1:0-1814 GCA_964650105.1 uncultured Nannocystaceae bacterium | reverse complement strand
AGGGCCTCGGCCAGCGCCACGGGGCCGTATCCGCGGGATCCGTCGGGCTCCACGTAGTCGTTGATCGGGAGGTCGAACGGGCCGTACCCGTCCACCACCACCGCGGTGATCTGGAAGGGGTGGATCCCGTGGACGGGACCCGATTGCGCCCAACCCCGGGCATCCACTGCCGCGCTCTCGAAGCGCGCCCCGTGAATGCCCGCGGCGGGCACCAGCGCGGCGAAGACGAGCGCGAGCGCGACGCGAAGGCGTCCCGACGTGCGCGACACCGCGAGGCCGCCGAGCACCACGACGGGGACCGCCCACAGCGCGGCCGGATGGGCGATGCACAGCGCTGCCCCTGCACGGGCGCCCACGGCCAGAAACACCGCGGCGGCCAGCCCCGCGAGGGCCACCAGGGTCGCGCGTTGGGTCGACGACAGGCTGGCGACGACGGATGCGAAGCCACCTGCGCGCGCGAGCCATCGCGCCCATCTCATCGAGCGCACCTCGACCAGCACCCCGGCCGCGACGATGCCCGCGATCGCGGGAAACGTGCCCCAGGCCAGCGGGAGCGCGAAGCCGATCAGTACGGCGAGCCCGAGCGTGGCTGGCACGGCTCCCATCCCGGTCGAGGGATCCGACGGCGCGCCCTGACGCGTGTCCGATCGAGGTTTCGCCGACGCGTCGCCCACGGTCGTGCTTTTACCAGAGCGGACGCCCGCGGGGGCAGATCGGCACCCGGTGCGCACGCGCTCCGCAAGGACACGCCCCGCAAGGGCGACCCGCGGCGAGGCCTGCGACGTGGGTCGGCATTTGCTAACCTCCGCCAAACCGCATGGTACCGCCGCGCACCACAGCCCGACCGGCCTCGGGACGACTCCCGCTGCTTCCTCTCCGGTCGATGACGCTGCTTCCCGGCCTGGCGCAGCCCGTCGAGCTCGGCCGCCCCTCGTCGGTAGACGCCGTCCGGCGTGCGCGGGCCTGCCCGCGGGGCGACGCCCGCGCCAACCTCATCGTGGTGGCGACCCAGCGCGACTCGATGATCGAGCGCCCGACCGCCGACGACCTCTACCCCATCGGGGTGCTCGCCGAGGTCACGCAGGCGCTCCAGGGCGTGGGCGGGCGCATGACCGCGATCGTGCGGGGCATCGAGCGGGTGAGGATCCTGTCGCTCGAGGACCGCGGCACGGAGGTCGACGTGGTGTTCCAGCGCGCCCACGAGACGATGGGCGATCCGACGCTGGCCTACGCCCTGGCCGGAGCGCTGCAGGATCTCGTCAAGCGGCACGAGAGCCTGCTCCCGGCCAACACCAAGAACCGCGCCCGAGCGCAGACCCTGGCGGTGCTGCTGGCCGAACGGGCGCCCGCGACGATCTGCGATCTGGCGGCCGCCTACGTGGGCATCGATCCGAGCGAGCTGATCGAAACGCTGCACGAGCTGCAGGTGAGCGAACGGCTGCGCAAGGTCGTCGAGTACGTCAGCCACCGGGTGAACGTGCTGCAGGTCAAGCGAGACCTCGACCGCTACGTCCGCGAGCACCTGTCGCGGCACGAGCAGGAGGCCCTGTTGCGTCACAAGCTGCGCGCGATCCAGTCCGAGCTCGGCGAGACCGACGACGAGACCAAGTGGATCCGCGAGCTCGAAGCACGGATCGAGGCGGCCGGGCTGTCGCCGGAGGCCACGTCGGTGGCCGCCCGGGAGCTCAAGCGTTTGCGCCGGATGAACCCCCAAAGCGGGGAGGCCACCATCGCGCGCGCGTACCTGGAGCTCATCGCCGACTTGCCGTGGGGCCCCCCCCCCCCCCCCCCCCCCCACCCCCACAAAGCCCAAA
>CAZYSW010000912.1:0-1829 GCA_964650105.1 uncultured Nannocystaceae bacterium | reverse complement strand
TCCTAGGTGACGACGACCGGATCGCCGACGCGGTTCAGGGTGAGGGTCATGGGGGCGGTGTTGCCGCCGGGCTTGCCGTTGATCCGGATGCGGACCGCCCGCCACACCCCGGTCGCGTGGTACCAGCCGTCGTCGATGTCGACTGCGACCAGATCCCCGGTCTCGATGAGTCCGATCAGGTTGCGGTCGATGACGTCAACCTCGATCGGTGCCACCGGGCCTTTGCGTGCCCGTAGTTCCTCGGCGGCGAGTCGGTCCAGTTGCGCGATCGGAGTGTCCGGGGGGGCTGAGATCAGGTCCTCGAGCACCTGGCCGTGTGGCAGGACGCTCTCGTCGATCGCCCCTCCCTCCTCTCGTGCGACCCCGTCGGCGGTCGGGCCGAGCACGATCACGCTGTTCGCGGTTCGCCCGATCTCGCTGTCATAGCGCATCGCCGAGCAGTTGCGGTTCGGCCCGTCGGCCCGGAGCGTGACCGCACCTGACCGGTCGGTGCCCTTGGTCGGCGAGTGGGTGGTGAACGTCCGGGTCGTAGGGGTGACCTCGATCGACACGTCAATGCCTGGGTTCGAGTCGATGAACCCGCGGATCGGTTCCATGATCGGCTGATGCGCGGCGTGCTGCCAGGCCATCAGCGGCAGGTGCACTCCCGATGGCGGGGTGTTGGTGCCGATGTTCTCGCTCGACTTGTTCCGTCCCGTCTGGGAGTGGACGACGATTCGGCGGACCGCTTCGGTCATGTCGTTGCCGGATGCGTCAAGCGACGTGGACTCGTGCAACAGGACCCGGGCTTCGTCCCATCGCACGACACCGGCGAGCGCGTGCAGGCGGAGCTCCAGGCTGTAGAGCTGGTCGGAGGGCATCGTGATGCCGGTGGTGAGCTTCACCCACTGGCCTCGCGGCGTGTCCTCGGTGATCTCCACGCCGCGGTGCCCCGACAGGGCGAGCGACGGGTGGGAGCGGCGGACCAACCACAGTCCCCGGTGCTCGTGCGCCGGTCCCTGCCACGTGGAGGACACGTAGACCCACGCGGTAGCGACCACCCATGTGTCCGCCGGCCATTCCGGATCCCACACGCGGGTCTGGGAGAGATAGGCGTTGGGGTCGGTGCGGGAATGGAGTCGCACGGCGTTGTCGCCTCGGACGACGTTGCCGTCTGACACGACCTCCGCGGTGCATCGAACCGGCGTCCAGTGGTCGAGCCCCGCCTCGAAACCTCCGTTGCGCATCCGGTTCTGACGCTCGGCCGAGCCGAAATACTTGCGCTCGAGGTACCACATCGGGTCGGCCACCTCGAAGCTGATGGCCCCGCCTCGCGAGTCGCCCCGTGCGCCGATCACCGGGCCCCACACCATCAGTTGGTTGTTGCGGAAGAGCTGCACCTCGCAGCCGAGTTGGATGTTGGCGAGTTCGGGGCGGTGCTTGGGGTAGTGGAACCGGGCGGTGGTGGGCCGGTTCAGTTCGCTGGTGATGTCGTCGACGTTGACGTAGGGGAGGGTGGCGACGAGCGCGCCGGTCATGTCGACGACGCGGGCCGACCAACCGGGTTCGTCGGCTGGGTTCGGGTAGGGGGTCCACGGTGTCTTGACGCCGAGAGAGCCGTGGACGGTGGCGGTGACGGTGATCGGGTCGTCAGGGGCGAGGCTCGCTGCGACGCCGACCAGGGCGCGGCCGTCCTCGACGCTGACAGTTGGGCCGAGGATGACTTCGGACCCGTCGTCGATGTCGAGGGGGCCGCCGGCTTCGACCGATTCGGCGGGGCCGAGGACGATCGGCGTGATGATCGTGAGTGGGAGCGCTTCGTCGACTTCGGCTCCTGGGCCGAGCGCGCC
>CAZYSW010000911.1:0-1834 GCA_964650105.1 uncultured Nannocystaceae bacterium | reverse complement strand
ATGAGTGTACCGAGCGCAGCGGCCGGAAGGTTGGCGCGCAGGAGCGCGGCGAAGACCTCGGAGGCCGGAATCTGGGCGACGGGAATCAGGAGACCGAAGAACACACCGATCGCCGCGCCCATCGCCACGGTTCGCCGCGACCAGTGCCACAGGTGCGCGCGCTCGATGAACGGCCGCAGCCACTTCCATCGAGGGAGCATCGACTGAGCACGTCGGCTCAGCCGTCGGAGTCTCTTTCGACGCAGCAATCGCCCGCACCTCGCCGCCGGCAGGCGGCCTTCTTCGTGGGTTGCTGCTGCGTATAGGGGATGCGTTTACTCAACGCGGTCGGAGCTCGACCAACGAGAAGCATCGGGATGTCGATGATCGTTTACACTTCTGTTTCCAATCGCGAAAGGTTCATTACACCTGCGAAACCCCAGGAAGTGGCCACGGGCAGAGTTGGCCGGTTACTTGTGAAACTGAGCTCATCAGAAAAGGGATAAAACCACCCCATAGACCTTGACCCGTACTTACGGAGTTGAGGTCAATGAGCCAAACCGAGTCCCCTGCTGGCGAGCCGCGCCGGCCGAGTCTTGCCGCGCGCTGCTTCTTCAAGAACGCGATCGTCTATCGACTGCCGAAGGGCTTCGATCTGTCCTCCGCGCAGCTCGAGGAGAGCCTCGCGAAGCATCCCCTGACAGAATGCAGTCCGCTCGAGACGGAGCGCCGTGGATGGGTTGCCGCCACGCCGGTGAGCGACCGGCTGGTGTACACCGTGAACGGACAGCATCTCATCGCACTCGGCACGCACACGAAGATCCTCCCGGCCTCGGTCGTTCGCGAGGAGACCCGAAAGCGGGCAGCACTGCTCGCCGAGGAACAGGGGTTCCCGGTCGGCCGCAAGCAGCTGCGCGAGCTCAAGGCGAACGTGACCACGGAGCTTCTCGCGAAGGCGCTCGTGAAGACCCAGGTCACCCGGGCGTGGATCGACTCCGTGAACGGGTGGCTCGTCGTGGAGGCCTCCGGCGCCGCGCGCGCTGAGAAGCTCGTGAGCGCGCTGCGCGATGCGCTGGGCTCGTTCGCGGCAACGCTCATCGAGACCGAGCACGTGCCGGCGACGGTCATGGCGGGCTGGCTCCGTGCAGGCGGCGCCACGCATCGCTTCTCGCTCGATTCGGACCTGGAGCTCCGGGCCCTCGACCAGACGAAGTCCGCAGTGCGCTACGTCCACCACGCGCTCGACGGGCAGGACATCCAGGTGCATCTCAACGCGGGCAAGACCGTCACGCGCCTCGGTGTGACCTGGAATGACCGCGTCTCGTTCGTGCTCACGAACCGCATGGAGATCAAGCGCCTGCAGTTCCTCGCGGTCGAGGACGAGGAGCGCTCCGCCGAGTCCGTCGAGGAACAGTACGACGCGGACCTCGTGCTCATGACCGGGGACTTCGCCGCACTCCTCTCCGATCTGGTCGAGGCCCTCGGCGGGCTCGTCGGGACCGACGAGGAGGCGACCGAGTAGGTCTCGCAGACGCGGCTCACACCGGTCCGTACGGCCGGTGTGAGCTTCTCGTGCGCCCCTCTCTGCGCACGCCCGTACAGGCCGACCCTCTCGTAAACCCATCTCGAATCGCTCGATTCGAGATCGCACCGCACCGTTTCAAGCGACCCTACGCACAGCAGCACCCTTTACGCTGCGTTCGCTCCAATCTCGTAGACGCGTTCGATCCACGTACCGTGCACCTGGTCGTTGGCCGTTCGCATCTGCTCCCAATACTTCCCGATCCAGATGTGGATCGGGACTGTACAGCGACAATCTGGATGAGAAGGGCGCGACGATCTGGATGAGAAGTCT
>CAZYSW010000910.1:0-1836 GCA_964650105.1 uncultured Nannocystaceae bacterium | reverse complement strand
CGTCGAGGGACAGGAGCTGCGCTTCTCGGAGCGGTGGGCCGATTTCGAGCACGGCGTCGCGTACCCCGACGTCACGCCGTCGCTGTTTTCCTTCAACAGCCCCCATGGCGCGTGTCCGCGGTGCGACGGCCTGGGGTACCAGCAGATCTTCGACCCGCGTCGCATCGTCCCCGACGCCTCGGCCGCGGTCGCGACGGCGATCCGGCCCGCCCAGCAGCGGGGGGGATCGGGTCTGCGCAAACGAATCGCCGAGGTGCTCGAGCACCTCGGCATCGCCAG
The DNA here is from genome assembly GCA_964650105.1 of uncultured Nannocystaceae bacterium. GTDB lineage: Bacteria > Myxococcota_A > Polyangia > Nannocystales > Nannocystaceae > CAZYSW01. The sequence goes on along the minus strand of CAZYSW010000910.1, from coordinate 1,557 downwards.
CGACGCCCCGTGGTCGAGCCTGGACGCGGAGGTGAAGATCGCTTTGCTGGAGGGGACCGGCGACGAGGTCGTGCCGGAGTTGGGCAAGCCCTTCGAGGGGGTGTCCCCGTGGCTGCGGCGACGGCTCGAAGAGGCTCGCGCCAGGAGCACCGGCGACGACGAGGAGACCGGCGTGCTGGCGGAGCTCGAGGAGTTCCTGGGCGAGGTCGTCTGCCCCGAGTGTCAGGGCACGCGGCTTCGCATCGAGGCTCGCATGGTCCGGGTCGGCGGCCGCGGCATTCACGAAATGGCGGCGCTGCCTCTGCGCGAGCTGATCGGGGTGATCGAGGGCCTCGAGCTGTCGGGGGAGGCGGGCGAGGTCGGTGCCACCATCGTCGACCAGGTGAGCAAGCGGTTGCGCTTCCTCATCGAGGTCGGGGTCGGCTACCTGACCCTCGATCGTCCCGCCAACACCCTATCGGGCGGCGAGTCGCAGCGCATTCGGCTGGCGACGCAGGTGGGGGCCGCTCTGGTCGGCATCACTTACATCCTCGACGAGCCCAGCATCGGCCTACATCAACGAGACAACGATCGCTTGATCGCCACCCTCTCGAAGCTTCGCGACCTGGGAAACAGCGTCATCGTGGTCGAGCACGATGAGGACACCATGCGGGCCGCGGACTGGATCGTCGACATGGGGCCGGGAGCCGGCCGCGCCGGAGGGCGGGTGGTGGCCGCGGGACCCCTGGAGGTCATCGTCGCCAACAAGGCGTCCCCCACCGGGAACTATCTTTCCGGCCGCACGTCCATCCCGGTGCCCAGCGAGCGCAGGCGTTCGCGGGGACCGTCGCTGGTGATCAAGAACGCTCGGGGACACAACCTCGCCGGTGTGACCGCACGTATCCCGTTGCAAAGCTTCACCTGCGTCACCGGCGTTAGCGGTTCGGGCAAGTCGAGCCTGATCATCGACACGCTCCTGCCCGAAGCGGTGCGCGTCCTCAATCGCGGCTCGGGCTGGGGGTTGGACCACGACGCCATCGAAGGGCTCGATCACCTCGACAAGGTGATCTACGTCGACCAGTCACCGATCGGTCGCTCGGCGCGGAGCAATCCCGCCACGTACACCGGCATCTTCGCCGAGATCCGCAACGTGTTCGCGGAGCTCCCCGAGGCGCGGATGCGCGGGTACAAGCCCCCGAGGTTCTCGTTCAACGTCAAGGGAGGGCGCTGCGAGGCGTGCCAGGGCGAAGGGGTCAAGCGGATCGAGATGCACTTTTTGCCCGACATCCACGTGACCTGCGACAAGTGCGGTGGTCGTCGTTACAACCGAGAGACGCTGGCCATCACCATGCGGGGCAAGAACATCGCGGACGTCCTCGACCTGTCGGTGGCCGAGGCCTGCGAGTTCTTCGTGTCGCACCCCGACATTCGCCAGAAGCTGGAGGTCCTGCGCGACGTCGGCCTGGGCTACGTCGCGCTGGGGCAGAGCGCGCTCACCTTGTCGGGCGGCGAGGCGCAGCGCATCAAGCTGGCCCGGGAGCTGGCCCGCAAGTCGACCGACAAGACCCTCTTCGTCCT
>CAZYSW010000909.1:682-1836 GCA_964650105.1 uncultured Nannocystaceae bacterium | reverse complement strand
TATCGGCACCCTCGTCCCTGCAGGCACCAGCTGGGATCGCATCTTGAAAGCCTGGAATCGCAGTCTCACTGACGCCACCGGCGGCAGCCTGAAGATGCAGCTCTACATGGGCGCCTCCGCCGGTGACGAGCGGGACATGCTCCGCAAGATGAAGGTCGGCCAGTTGGACGGCGGCATCTTCAGCTCCGTGGGGCTCTCCCAGGTCACGCGAGCCATCCAGGTGCTGCAAGTGCCCGGGATGATCTACAGCTACGAACAGCTCCACAAAGTCCGAAAGGAACTGAGTGCGGAGTTCGAGGGCATGTTCGAGAAGGAAGGCTTCAAGCTCCTCGCCTGGGGCGACGCGGGCTTCGTGCGCATCTTCTCGAATCAGCCGATCCTGGTTCCGTCAGACTTCAAGAAGGTTCGGCCTTGGGCGCCCGCGGGCGACCTGGCTGTGCCGGAGGCCTTGAAGGAGGTCGGGGCCAACCCCATCTCGCTGGGCATCCCGGAGGTCGTGGCGGCCCTGCAGACCGGGATGGTGGACACGGTCTACGCCTCTGCCGTGGCCGCGGTCGGCTTTCAGTGGTTCCGCAACGTGAAGTACGTCAGCAAAGAGGCGACCGCCCCAATCGTCGGCGCGACGCTGATCCGCAATGAGACGCTCCGGAGCCTGACGCCGGAGCAGCAGGCGGCGCTGCAACAGACCGCGAAGAAGGCCGAGGACGCGCTCCTCAAGTCCATCGAGGGCGAAGACAAGAAGGCCTACAAGACATTGATAGACGTCGCGCACCTCAAGGAGTTCTCCTCCCTCGCCACGCCCGAGCAGGAGAAGGCCTGGGTCGAGGTCGGATTGAAGGTTCGAGACAAGCTGACGGGCAAGCTGTGGACCAAGGAGCTCTTGGACCGAGTCGTCGCGACCGCCGCGAAGTATGGCGACGGACGCGCCTACGGCGTCCTTACGAACTGAGGCGTTCGCTAGGCGTCCTCACGAACTGCGGGTGTGTTCCCGGCACGCGTCACGAGGCCCCTAGGCGGTGGCCTCGCGTCGTTGTGTTGGTGCGGGGCCAAAGAGCACCGTCGATCGTGCCTCAGAATTCGAGCACCAACTCTCCCCTGAACACGGGCTCGACCTTGTCTACGCGCGGGGTGGCTGCGTCTCGTTGGGCCTTGGG
>CAZYSW010000909.1:0-672 GCA_964650105.1 uncultured Nannocystaceae bacterium | reverse complement strand
AGAGCACATCGATGCCCACGCGGCCGTGCCATCCCCCCAGACGGTCAGGCAACCAACGCTGCTCGAAGTCCGCGAGAAAACCCACCGAGGCGTAGCCGAGGAAGTGGTTCTTGAGCGAGAGCGTCGTCGGCGAGGGCAGCTGGTAGTAGTTGTGCAGGCTCATCCCGAGCGACGCAGGGAACGAGAAGTCCGCGTTGAGGAGGGCGCTGTGCAACACGCGCAGCGTGGGGGCAACAGCGACCTCGAGGTAGGTGCCGTGGTCGCCACCGTCGCGAGCACCGCCTACTTCCTGAGCGAGCGTGAGGGTAGGGAAGAATCCGCGAAAGAGCTCGTCGTCGTAGTTGCCGGCCCACAGCGCGTCGTCCTTGAAGGTACCGTTCAGCACGACCTCGTAGACATCGTCGAAGCTGCGGTTAGGGCTCGTGTACACCTGAAAGAAGCCTCGCACTTCCATCACGGGGGACGACACGCCGAGCCCCAGATGGCCGCGTAGCTCGAGCAGGGAGGCGCTGAGCGTGTCTCCTCCCCGCGCGTCGCTCGGGTGAAAGCTCAGGAAGCCGCCGCCCACGGTTTGGAACTTGAAGTCGTCCTCGTCGTACAGGGCCACGCGCATGTCCGCGCCGCCCTGCATCACGACGCCTTTGGCGCCCTGGCGCATACCGCGGAAGTAGT
>CAZYSW010000908.1:0-1837 GCA_964650105.1 uncultured Nannocystaceae bacterium | reverse complement strand
AGGTCTACATTCCGCCAGGTGAATGGATTGTCGGTGCGGCCCTTCAATGGCGCACGGGAACGATTATTCGCGGCGCCGGGATAGATCAGACCGTCATCAAGCTGTCCGACGACGCCGATGTGCACGCGAACGTCCTTGAGCCTGCCGAGAAGGACGGCTCGGTGGTGTACTGGCGGATCTCCGATCTCACGCTCGACGGCAACTACTCGCGGACCTCAGGGACCGGATCGGCTCGCCCGAGGGGGAACTGTCTCGCCACGATGGGCGCGAGCTATGGGCTTATCGAGCGCGTTAGGGCCACCGGCGCAGTGGTCCACGGCTTCGACATCTGCAACGGCGGTGAGGGCAGCGACTACGTTACGCCAGAGCATTCGGCAGACCCGACGTACTACCCGGCCAATATGTCGCGCTTCCTCGTCATGCGCGACTGCATCGGCGAGGATGCGGGCGACGACGCGATCACCACGCACTACTGCCAGTACATCTGGATCGAGCGGTGCATCGGCCGGAACGCGGGCTATCGTCACTCGTCGGAAATGGCGAGTAATGGCATTGAGGTGGACGATGCATCGATGGACGTGTGGGTGATCGATTGCCTCGCCTACAACGTCGCACGGGGCTACGCGGCCAAGACGCATCCGCCGCGACCTGCGCCCCGCCGCGTGCATTTCATTAACTGCGTCGCGGAGCGGGTCAACACCGGGTTCTATCTGCACAAGTCCGGAACGTCCACCTTGGGCGAAGACATTGTGGTCGTGAATCCGGTCGTGCGTAACCCGGCGCAGAACGTAGACCCGGGTGAGGTGCCGCTTACCGGTATCCATGTCAGGAATGCACCGAAGGTCTTTATACGAAACCCGATCATCCATGCACCTCCTGATACGACCCTGACGCTCGACGCTGCGATCCTCTCCGACACTGGCGCGGGCACCGTCATCATCGAGGGCGGCAGCATAGACAACTGGCCGAACGCCACTTCGGGAAGTTTTCGCGCTGCGATTCACAGCTCGAGTAGCGTGCAGGAAGTCCGCATTCACGGCACGCGAATCAATAACCCAGGTTGGCGGGGGATCACCTTCTCCCATGCATCGGGAGGCATCCTGCGCGTCCGTGACGTGGACATCATCGGGCAGAACCTCCCCAACAGCATCGGCCTTTGGACCGCGGCTGATCTGGCTGATATCGACATCGAGGTCTCCGGCGTCACGGTGGAGGGTTTCACGAGCGCTGTGCAGTACGGCTCGCTGGCAAGCGCATCCGAGCTCGAGGTTAAGCGTGGCTCCGTTTTGCTCGGTGGGAAACTGGTCGCCACCAGCTCTGGATCCGGGGGCGGTTCGGGATCAGCCGGCGCCGGGAATCAGTACGTCGAGCTGACTATCGGCGGAACAACCTACAAGGTGCTGCATGACGGCGTTGTGTAGGCCGCCGCGAGGGTTCCGTTCTCTATGGGTAAGCGCTCATCGAGGATGAGGTTGTGCGGGATATCGACGTGCCGTTGGACAGCCTCGTACCAAGGCGAAGGGTTGTCGAGGTTGTGCCAGTACGGATGGTAGAAGCGGCCGGCACCGATGTTGACGTAGCGAGGTTGTGCGGGACGGCTGGGGTCTGGGTAGAGCGGCAAATCGTCGTGCTTCCCCAGCTTCCTACGGGTTTTCTTCATTTTGGGGTCGAAACGGCTGGAAGCCGGGGGATGGTAGCACACTCGGAGCGCGCCTATGTCTGACGAGAGGCGGGAGCACACGGCACCTATGAGCCGCCTGCAAACCGTATCCGAAGATCTAAGCTGCGGGAGTCTTCAGTACCCGCTTGGGATGGATAGGGTAGCCGGGCCGGTAGC
>CAZYSW010000907.1:0-1842 GCA_964650105.1 uncultured Nannocystaceae bacterium | reverse complement strand
TTCTTCCGGCTTTTCATGTCGTCACGCTACGCCACGTGGCGCAACTCCGAGGTTCAAGGCGGTGTTCGACCCGCCGGTGGACTTTCCGACAGATGGGCGGCAGTTCGATCGGCTGCTGGAGGATGGGGAGACGGTCGAGGCGGGGAGCCTGGTGTTCGAGGTGATCTTCACGCCGGGGCACACGCCGGCCTGCGCGACGTACAAGTTCGAGGATGCGGTGTTCACCGGCGACGCGCTGTTCATGCCCGACATGGGGACGGGACGGTGCGATTTCCCGGCGGGGAGCGCCGACGATCTGTACCGCTCGATCATCGAGCGGATCTATACGCTGCCCGACGAGACGCGGGTGTTCGTGGGGCACGACTATCAGCCGGGGGGACGCGGGTTGGCGTTCGAGACGACCGTGGGCGAGCAGAAGCGCAGCAATGTGCAGCTCCCGGCGGGGCGGAGTCGGGAGGATTTCGTGGCGTTCCGCACCCAGCGAGATGCTGGGCTGAGTGCACCGAAACTGCTGTTCCAGAGCGTGCAGGTGAACGTGGACGCGGGCAGCTTGCCCGAGCCGAGCTCGAACGCGATGCGGTATTTGAAGATCCCGATCAATGCGTTCCGGCCGGCGGATGCGGGCCCGGTGACCGAGGAGAAGCTGCGGTAGCCGGCTGCGGGAGGGGCCCTTCTCCTGCCGATCTGGGACGTGGCGCCGTGCTCGTGCTCGTGGTCGGACGGGCCGTGGCATGGGTCGGAAGCGAATGTCTCGTGGTCGTGGTCGTGTTGTTTATCGGACGGGCCGTCGTTTCGATGGGGATTGGAGGTCTGGGGCTCGGTTCCGGCGTGGTCGAGATCGCTGGCGAAGGGCTGCAAGAGCGTCGCTCGCGGTGTGCCGCGACGAGCAAGCGGCGATCGGCGATCAGCCCGCGGTGCAGGCCACCGGGGCGCAATCGCAGATCGCGGGTGCCGGGGGCGTGATGTTGGGCGCGCATGCTCCTGTCTCGCCGGGGGGTGCCCCGATGGCCGACGATGGGCCGAGCGGCCCGTCGAGCGTGCGCCCCTCCGGAGCGCACGGCATCTCGATCAGCTCGGCTTCGATGACGTTCGCGCGCAGGCTGGAGTAGAGATCGGGCTCGTCCGTGCACTTGTCGCCGCAACCGATGAACTGCTCGATTCCGGCCTCGCAACGGCCTTCGACCGAGGCGATCGTGCAGGACGCGATATAGGAGAAGGTCACGACCTTGGCCCAGCCGCAGGCGATTGCGAAGCCGCCGTCGAACGTGAGGGATGGACTGGCTTCACACGACGCGTCGTCGGTCAGTGCACGGCAACGGTCGCGCAGGCCGCTGAGGCAGTCCGCCGAGACGAAGGGCGACGAGAGGCCTTCGCAAGCGGCGGGGAGATCCCCGGGAGCGTCGCCGGTCGACTCGGTACTCGCGGTGGAGCTCGGTGCGCCAGCGGTCTCGTCGTTGTCGGACGTCGAGGACGAGCCCACGGTGCCAGCATCGGCAGAGGCCGAGCCGGTCGCCGAGCGGGGGGTCCGGCGACGACGTGCTCAACGCCGGGCCGGGCAAGGATGTCCTGTTTGGCGGTTCGGGGAACGATACCCTCGACGGAGGAGCCGGGGATGACTTCATCGTCGCCGGTCCGGGCCGGGACGTCGTCAACGCGGGGAATGGGAACGACCGGGTCTACATCTACGATCTCTGCGAGGCCGAGCCCGGTGAGGTGTACAACGGCGACGGCGGGCACGATACCCTCGTGACACCGGTCGACTTGCCGACCCTGCAGAGCCACTTCGTCGTGGCCGGAGAAACCGTCGGGGCGCACTGGAATGGGCGCCTCGCCTACGGGGGT
>CAZYSW010000906.1:0-1844 GCA_964650105.1 uncultured Nannocystaceae bacterium | reverse complement strand
AGAGGAGCGGCTGTCCGGGCTGCCAGCGGTCGCTCACAACGTGGTAGTAGGTCGTCATCGTCGTGCTCCTCATCGGTCGGCCCCATTGCCGACATGTGAAGTATACGTCACATATCGACGCGACGCAAGGGCGTGACGCAAAAATCACAAAGATTTTTCGCTCGCCCGCGGTGTTCGGGTATTGTTCGGGCGGAGCCTCACGGGCGGGGAGGGGGCATACCCCTCCCCCGTTCGCCCGAAAGAGCGCACGTACCTGCGCCTTTTCGGACGTGGGGGCAGTTTCGCCCGGCAGGATCGACGGGCGCCAACACGCCACGGGAGGCGGACGAGCCAGCAGGGATTGAGGGACGGCTATGGAGCCGGAGGGTGTTGTTGCGCGCATCGAGCGTGGCGGGGTGGTGTGGACGCGGGGCGGGGTTGGATCGCGGCGCACGGCGTGCGCGTCCGAGTACCCGGTAGGCGGGGCGGTCGCTGTCGGTGGTATCGGTTTCAGGGGGGCTTTTCCGGTGTCGGAGCCGCGGGAGGGTGGCGGCGAGTGGCTGCGCGAAGTATGGACTACCCCTGACGGGCGCGTTACGGAGAGAGTGCGCTGGTCGGGCGACGGACCGCCGAGCTACGCCCTCGCGGTGGGTGGGCAGGCAGGCCCCATGCACACGAAGAGGACGGAAGCTGTCTCGGTGCCGCCGCTCCCGATCGCCGAAGCCCTCGTGCGGTGGGACCGGTGGCAGGATGCCCAGGGCGTCCGGGAGGCGACCCGCAAGGCCCGGCGCCTGTGGGTTTCGCGGCTGTTCGAGCGGGCGGGGCTGTCGCACGTCGAGGATCTGACGCCAGACGCCACGGCGGAGTACGTCGCCTCGCTCGATGATGCCCCCAGCACGATCAACAAGGTGCTCGCCGCGGTCCGCATGTTCGGCGAGTGGGCCGTCGCCAACGGGCGTTTGGAGCATGAGCCGACCGCGGGGTTGCGGCGCCGAAAGGAGCCCGCGCGGGCGTCGGGCTCGCGGGCCATGTCCGAGGACGAGGCGGCCCGCCTCATCCGAGCGGGCCTCGACTCGGACGCAGAGCGAGACAACGGCCAATCGTACGGGCTGGCGTATGCCGCGATGCTCGGGCTCGGGCTGCGGATCGGCGAGGCGGCCAACCTCTGCGCCGACTGGATCGACCGCGACGCCGGCGCCGTGGTGGTGACGGCGGAGTACGGCAAATCGCTCCGAGATGACGCGGTGCCGTGCCCACCGTGGCTGATGGCGGCGCTCCTCGCGCAGTCGGAGGGGCGGCCGGCGGACGCGCCGCTGTTCGGCATCCGCGGGCGGATGGACCACCGCCGGTTCTACGCCGACTGCGCCCGCGCAGGAATCGAGGTGCATGGGACCAAGACGCGGCGCAAACTCACGCCACACGGCTGCCGCAAGACATTCACGACGCTGTACGAGCGGATGGGCGCGCCCCGCGGCGTGGTGGAGCACGTGACGCGGCACAAGAGCCTGAGCCTCACCAGCGCGGTCTATATTGACAAGGACCACCTTGAGGCGTCGGAGTGGTGCCGGAAGTTTCCGGACCTGCTCGCGGCGGCGCGGTCCATGCCGGAACTCGCCCCCCCACCCCGAACGCCGGGAAAACACCCCATCGCACGGAAAATCGCAGAGGAGAGTGAAGATGCCCTTGCCTCTCCGCCGAATATCGGTACCGTAGGTGAGTCACACCCGAACGCGCATCCACCCCGTGACGGGGCAGGGGACGCGGATCTCGGGGCCGCGGGTGTGACCGATGGACGCAAAGGCCCACCCACCCCGCCGTCTGCTACTTTCCGACACAGAAAGTCGCATGGCGAGGTCGCTTGGCAG
>CAZYSW010000905.1:0-1853 GCA_964650105.1 uncultured Nannocystaceae bacterium | reverse complement strand
CGTCTCATGCTGGCTGGTCCTCCGCGCTCGCGATGGCTTCCGGCTCGTCGTCGTCCAGATCGCCGAGTCCATAGCACTGCCCATCGAGATCCTCATCATAGTCCTCGGGAATCTCGAAGACTTGGAACCGCTCGCGCTTGTCGGTGATCCGCATCGCGTGATTTGAGATGGGGTTCCCGGGCCGGGAGCAGAGCACCCGGATGGCGTCCAAAACATCATTCAGGGGCTTCGCCGAGTCCGCATCGATCCCGAAGGCGGCCTGGCAGCTCCGGGGTTCGATGATGGCGCCGAAGAACGAGGGCCGATGCGGCAGGGGGAGGCCGTCGCACACGATCGTGTGAGAGAACGGCCCCCTGTCATCAAGCCACCCCTCCCCCACTATCTGGCGCTGCTCGAAGGACTTCTTGCGGCAGCCCACAACGAGGGTCGCGTGCAGTCGCTCGATGGTGCGCACGACGGACCGGCATTCCAGAGCGGGCCGTTCGCGCTCCCAAACAGTCACGTTCAGGAACCCGGCTGCACGGGCCGCCTGCAGGGTGCTGATGCCGAGCACATTGGAGGAGACGATCAGGATCTTGCTGTCGATCCGAGGCTTCTCCGAGGTCGAAGTGGGCTTGCCTGTGGTCACGAGTGTACTTCCTCCAGGAGATCGTTGGTGACTTCGGGTGCTTCTGTCCCACCCTCCGCCTCGCTCGGAGTCGGCATCACCCGCGCCGGTGCCGGGTGGGCTCCGATGTAGGTGATGGCGCAGCCGTCGAGCCGCGGTTCCACGCGCACCTGTGCGGGGAAGTGGGCGGCGACGGTCGGGTTGGGCGTGATGAGGACGATGCGTCGGAAGTGACGCGAGACGCGGCCGAGGATCTCGACGACGCGTGCCGTGAAGCTGGGGTGAAGCTTGTTGAAGGCCTCGTCGACGAAGACGCTCTCGAGCGAGGCGCCGCGGCGGCGTGCCGTCCACAGACCGATGGCCAGGCGCAGGAGCAGGGAGAAGACCTCGCGCTCGCCGCCGCTGAACTGCCGCACGTCGCGCGCGCCGTTCTCGTCGACGACCTCGATGCGGAAGTCCTCGACCAGGTCACCCTTGCGGGTTTCCGACTGCGTGCGGAACGCCAGGGCCATCGGCTTCTCGAAGGCGTCGGTGAGTAGATCGCTGGCGACGGTCTCCATCTCGGGGATGGCGACCTCGACGAGCAGGGGCTGGATGCCTTCGCGGCCGAAGGCACGACGGAGGAACTCGAAGGCCTTCTGGCGATCCAGCAGCCCGTCGTACTCGCGGCGGAGGCGCTTGGCTTCCTCGCGACGGCGGCAGGTTTCCTCAAACCGCTCCTTTGCGGTGCCGACCTCTCGGTTCAGCTCATCGACGCGGCGCCGGCAGGAATCAAGATGCTCACGCGCGTAATCGACCGCCTTCTGGGCGTCCGTCTTGGCAGCTTCACGCGAGGCAAGAGCTGCGCGTGCTGCTTCAGCCTCCGGGCGAACGCGCGCGAGCTGGCCGATTGTCTCCGTGAGTCGATTGCGAAGGTTCTCGATGGATTCCTCGCGCGTGCGAAGCATCTCCATGGCGAGTAGTGCGGACTGCTCGCCGGCAGCTTTCTGAGTGAGCGACTCAACGCGCTCGCGGGCAGCGATCAGCTTCTTCGTGGGGTCGGATGTTTCGGGCGACTCCTGGCGCTCGTGGACGACGAGGGCGCGCTCGGCAGTGCGCAAGGCCTCCACGGCCTGCACGCGACGCGCCTCGGTCTGGCGGGCCTGCTCGATAGCGCGCTGAGCCGCGCGTGCTGCCTCGCCGCGGCGGATAATGGGCTCGAGGTCGATCACCTCGACCGCCGGTTGACTGGACTCCGCTTCGCGCA
>CAZYSW010000904.1:0-1854 GCA_964650105.1 uncultured Nannocystaceae bacterium | reverse complement strand
ACCTACGGTGCCTATTTGGAACGGTTCCCCCGCACCCCCGAACGCCCGGCGGTGCTGGTGCGCCGGGGGGCTTGCGAGGCGGAGATGGAGAGCTGGGAGGCCTCGGCCCGGACCTTCGCCGAGGTCGCCGCGCTCGACGATCTCCTGGCGAGCCTCCGCGTCGAAGCGCTGGCGCGTCGCGGATACGCGCTGTTCATGCTCGACCGACTCGAGGAGGCCGACGCCGCGCTCGCCGAGGCGGATGCGGTCTTCGAGCGAGCGCAGGCCGAGACTCTCGAGCGCTTCGGCAGCTACTACTTCGTCGGGATGGCGCGTTTTTATCGCGCGGCCGTCGTGCATCGGAAGTTCCGCGACGTGGAGATCCGGCTCCCCGAGAAGGTGATGGAAGCGGCCTTCAAAAAGAAGCTCGAGCTGCTCATGGCCGCCCAGGACGCCTACAACCACACCATCCGGGCCAAGCACATGTTCTGGGTCTCCGCGGCCGGCTACCAGCTCGGGCACCTGTTCGGCGAGTTCTACGACGCGATGATGTACGCGCCGGTGCCGGACTGGCTCGACGACCGGCAGCGGAAGATCTATTACGAGGAGCTCAAGAAGCAGCTTCGACCGGTGATCGAAAAGGCCGTGTGGGTGTTCGAGAAGAACCTCGAGGCCGCGCGCCGCCTCGGGTACGAAAGCCCCTTCGTCGAGCAGACCCAGGCCAAGCTCGGGCACCTCCAGGCCGTGATGCTGTCGGACGATGCGACGTTGGGGCGGCCACATCCGAGGCTGGCGGCCGAAAACGGCGCAGAGCTCGAGCCGCCCGACAGCGGCGAAGGCGGCGAGGGGGAGGGGGCGTCGTCGGCTGCCGACCGCAAGCTGTTCGTCCCCCGGCCCACCCCGCTTTGAGGGGGCGCGGCGAGACCGACTCGGCCGGCGCCGCCTGGACCTCCGCACCCTCGGCCTGGTGCGCCGGCTCGCAGGGCGCGCCCCGAGTTGACACCGCTCCTGCGCGGGCGATATACACCGCGCCCCGGCCGCAACCCGGCCGCCCAGGGCTGGGGTGCTTTCGACGCGGGGCGACCCGTGCACCAGGGCGGACCGACCGACCGGTGCACGAGGGGACGGACGAACGAACGACCATGAGTAAGGAGGATCCTTCGCTGGCGTAGCTCAACGGTAGAGCACCTGACTTGTAATCAGGGGGTTGCGGGTTCGAATCCCATCGCCAGCTCCGCCGTCGCCAGAGGCTTGCCACTCGACCTTTCGATCCCCATCGGATCGCCACGCGCAAACACGAACCACACGGATGGGTGCCCGAGTTGGCCAAAGGGAGCGGACTGTAAATCCGCCGCGCTTCGCGCTTCGTAGGTTCGAATCCTACCCCATCCACTCCGAGCCGAATCCGGAGCTCGACTCCGGACCCCACCCGCGGGAGTAGCTCAGTTGGTAGAGCGTCAGCCTTCCAAGCTGAATGTCGCGAGTTCGAGTCTCGTCTCCCGCTCCATTTCCCATCCCCCGACCCTCTCTCCGAATCCATCTCCAGGCGCACGCCGCCGCTGCACCTCGCGTTCGTCCGCCTCACCCCATCTCGGCACACTCCAGACACCCGCCCTCGTAGCTCAGTTGGTAGAGCGCATCCTTGGTAAGGATGAGGTCTCCGGTTCGAGTCCGGTCGAGGGCTCCACTATCCGAACGGCTCCGCACCATCCCGCGAGCCGCTCGCCTCGTGAGTCGAGTCCACCTCGGTCGTGCGGCGCACGACTCGACAACTCGGCCCCTGACCGCGCACATTTGACGCCCCCGCTCGAGAGGTAGTCCTCCATGTCCAAGGAAAAGTTCGTTCGCGACAAGCCGCACGTGAACATCGGCACC